>DASYLQ010000071.1:0-3229 GCA_036009485.1 Janthinobacterium sp. | reverse complement strand
GCCGAGCGCGGCACCGCGGCCGCTATCTTCAACGCTGCCCAGTATTTCGCCACGGTCTTGTTCGCGCCCCTGGTGGGTTGGCTGGTGCATACCTTTGGCTGGGCAAGCGTGTTTTACGTCATGGGCGGCCTGGGCGTCCTCATGTCCGGCGTCCGGCTGAAAACCGTCCACGGCCCGAAAGAGCATCCGCTGGTGAATGCCGCCGAGCTGGACTACATCGCCGCCGGCGGCGCCCTGGTCTTCGTCGGCGCCAACGCCCTGTTGACGGTGCTGTGTTATGTCTTCTTGGTCGGCGAAATCAAGCGCTTTATATTCGCCGCGCCTGCCCTTTCACGCCCTCGCTCTTTGGTATTGCCGTAATGCACACTAGCGGATAGGATGCGGGAAACCGTCCAAAGGAGAGTGTGCATGGAAAAAGAAACCAACTGGGTCGCCCACAAGCTGACCATGACCGTGCTGATGACGCCGGACATGGCGAATTTCTCCGGGAACGTCCACGGCGGCACCATCCTGAAATTCCTCGACAGCGTCGCCTATGCTTGCGCCAGCCGCTATTCCGGCTCTTATGTGGTCACGCTGTCGGTCGACCAGGTGATGTTCCTGCAGCCTATCCACGTCGGCGAACTGGTGACCTTCCTGGCGTCGATCAATTACACCGGCACCACGTCGATGGAAGTCGGCATCCGCGTCGTCACGGAAAATATCCAGAAGCGCCAGGTGCGCCACGCCAACAGCTGTTATTTCACGATGGTGGCGGTGGACGCCGACCGCAAGCCGGTCGCGGTGCCGCCGCTGGTGCCGATCACCGAAGAGCAGAAGGAGCGCTACGAACAGGCCAGGATGCGCAAGGAATCGCGCAAAAAAGTGCATGGGGCGAAGCCGAAACATTGATCCGGCCGGCAGCCAGGCCGGGGCCGCAGCGCTTTTGTCTTGCGGCGCTCAAGCCTTCAGCAAGGCGCTGTAACGCTCGACGTCGACGTTGCCGCCGCTGATGATCACGCCGATGCGCTGGCCCTTCAACTCCGCCTTCATCGCGCGCGCGGCGGCGAAACCCAGGCAGCCGGTCGGCTCGACCACGATTTTCATCCGCTCGGCAAAGAAGCGCATGGCGTCGACCAGTTGCGCGTCGCTGGCGGTCAGCACGTCGTCGACGTCGCGGCGGATGATGGCGAAAGTGTAGTTGCCCAGGTGCTGGGTCTGGGCGCCGTCGGCGATGGTTTGCGGCGTGTCGATGTGCACGATGCTGCCCGAGCGGAACGATTGCTGGCCGTCGTTGCCGGCTTCCGGTTCGACGCCGTACAGCTTGCAGTGCGGCGCCAGCGCGCGCGCGGCCAGCGCCGAGCCGCCCAGCAGGCCGCCGCCGCCGAGGCAGACGAACAGGGCGTCGAGCGGCCCGGTCTCCTCGAACAATTCCTTCGCCGCCGTGCCCTGGCCGGCGATGACGTCGGCATGGTCGTAGGGCGGGATCAGCGTCATGCCGTGTTTTTCCGCCAGTTCGCGGCCGATTTGTTCGCGGTCTTCCTGGTAACGGTCATACAGGATGACCTTGCCGCCATAACCCTTGGTGGCGGCGATCTTCGAGGCCGGCGCATCGTGCGGCATGATGATCGAGGCCGGGATGCCGAGCAGGCTGGCCGACAGCGCGACGCCCTGGGCGTGGTTGCCGGACGAAAAAGCCACCACGCCGGCGCGGCGCTGCTGCTCGCTAAATTTCGATAGCGCATTGAAGGCGCCGCGGAACTTGAAGGCGCCCATGCGCTGCAGGTTTTCGCACTTGAAAAAGACTTCGGCGCCGAATTCCTGGTCGACGGTGCGCGAGCGCATCACCGGGGTGTGGTGGGCGTAGCCCTTGATGCGTGCGGCGGCGGCGACGACGTCGCCATAGGTGGGGAGGGTCAGTGTGGTCATCATCGGTCTGTCGGTTGGTGGAATGGCGCTGTGTTGCATCTTATTATGTTGCATCTTATTGTATTGCATCCTAGCCGATTGCCGGGGTGCATGCCAGCGGCGCGCCCAGGTTGCGCTCTAGGCCGTCGCGCGGCTCAGCCGCCGCACCAGCAGCCGCACCAGCAGGCGGTTGAGGAAATTCAGGCCGAAGCCGGCGCGCCAGACCAGCAGGCGTTGCATGCGCAAGGGGGGCGAGGGCTTGCCGATGGCCGGCTTGACGGCGAAAATGATGCGATTGTTGCCGGCGACGCCGTTCAGCCAGCAGATGCGCCGCTGGAAGACGCCGCGCAGGCGCGCCAGCATCGCCGCGTAACGCGGGTCGTAGCTGAAGATATTCGCCGCCAGCACGCCGTCCGGTCGCAGCGCGCGGCGGCAGTCGGCGTAAAAGCGTGCGCTGCCCAATGCCGGCGGCAAGCCGTTGGCGTCGAAGCCGTCGACCAGCAGCACGTCGACGGCCGAACGCAGGCGCGCGATGTAGGCGGCGGCGTCGGCGTGGACGATGCGGAAGCGGGCATCGTCGGGCGGGATCAGGAATTGCTCGCGCAGGGCGATCACGTCGGCGCGCAATTCCAGCACGGTGATGCGGCTGTCCGGCAAGTGGCGGTGGCAAAACTTGGCCAGCGAGCCGCCGCCCAGGCCGACCATCAGGATATGCCGCGGGCGCGGATTGAACAGCGTGAAGGCCATCATCGCGCGGGCATAGCGCAGCACCAGTTCGTCCGGGCGCGACAGCCGCATTTCGCTCTGGATCATGCCCGGCTTGAATTCGAGGGAACGGCGGTCGCCGCGGGTCAACACGAGCGGGGCGGTATCGGTATCCTGGGACGTCGTCATGGCGGCTGGTGGGTATCGCGTATCGAGGGTTGGGCTGGCGGAAAGAGAATAGTATATTTTGTTTCGCTTATGGAATTCTGATAAGCTCTTGAGCGACCGCCGCGCGGGCCCGGGCCGCCGAGCTGGCGGGCACCATGGAGACACGTTTATGTTTTTGGATCACCCCACGATTACCGCCACCAACAGCTTCACCGAGCCGGACCGCCTGGAACGCCTGACCCGCGTCTACGGCTATGTTGCGGCCCTGGCTGAGCTGGCCGGCAAGAACGATTTCATTGAAAAAATCAGCCAGATCCACGACCACAAGGGTACGCTGATCGTCTTTTGGCTGGGTCCACCGGACGAAGAAGAAAAAGCGTTTTTCGTCAAGGCCTGGGCCAGCAAGATAGGCGACGGCAGTACCAATGTGGAGCATGAGATTTAAGGCGCCGTGAGGTATCCGCCACCG
>DASYLQ010000070.1:0-4611 GCA_036009485.1 Janthinobacterium sp. | reverse complement strand
CGTCACCGAGCGGCGCCGCGAATGGGACGAGCTGTGCGTGTTCGCCTTCGACCACCGCAACCAGTTCTTCGACATGGCGCAGCAGGCCGGCGCCGCCGAGGAAAGGATCCCGGCGCTGAAATGCCTGCTGGTGCAGGCGGTGAGGGAAACCGAGGTGGCGCTGCGCCTGGCCGGCAAGGTCGGCGTGCTGATCGACGACCGCTACGGCGAGGATGCGCTGCACGCCGCGACGGGACGCGGCTGGTGGATAGGCCGGCCGGTGGAGCTGCCGGGATCGAATCCGCTGGAATTCGACCGCGGCCGTTCGGTCGGTTCGCAACTGACCGCCTGGCCGAAGGAGCACGTGATCAAATGCCTGGTGCAATTCCACCCGGACGAGAATGTCCTCAGCCGCCTGGAGCAGGAAGCCCAGGTCAAGGCGCTGTACGACGCCGCGCAAGTAAGCGGCCACGAACTGCTGCTGGAAGTGATTCCGCCGAAATCGATGCCGGCCGCCGCCGATACCGTCTACCGCGCCGTCAAGCGCCTGTACAACATCGGCATCTATCCGGAATGGTGGAAGCTGGAACCGATGAGCGCGGCGCAATGGGCCGCCATCGACGCCCTGCTGCAGGAGCGCGATCCGTATTGCCGCGGCGTGGTGATGCTGGGCTTGAATGCCTCGATCGCCGAGCTGGCCGACAGCTTCCGGGCTTCGCGCGACAGCAAGACTTGCCGCGGCTTCATGGTCGGCCGCACCATCTTCCAGGAACCGTGCAGCCGCTGGCTGGCCGGCCGGATCGACGACGCCCAGCTGATCGCGGCGATCCGGCACAATTTCGAGGCGCTGATCGGCGTCTGGTCGGAGACGCGGTCCGCCGCCGGCCCTAGCGGGAACCGCCCGGCCGCGCAGGTGGCGGCATGAGCGCCCGCGGCGCCACGGTGCGCCTGACGATGGCGCAGGCGCTGGTGCGCTACCTGGCGGCCTTGCGCGTCGCGCCAGGCGCGGGGAGCGGATCGCCCGGCGGGCCGCTATTCGGCGGCGCCTTCGCCATCTTCGGCCACGGCAATGTGGCCGGCATGGGCGAGGCCCTGCATGCGCAGCGCGAGAGCTTTCCCACTTATCGGGCGCACAACGAGCAGGCGATGGCGCACGCGGCCATCGCCTATGCCAAGGCGCACAGGCGGCGGCGCATGATGGCGGTGACCACCTCCATCGGCCCCGGCGCCACCAACCTGCTGACGGCGGCCGCGCTGGCGCACGTGAACCGGCTGCCGCTGTTGCTGCTGCCGGGCGATATCTTCGTCTCGCGCGCGCCGGACCCGGTGCTGCAGCAGCTCGAGGATTTCCAGGACGGCGGCGTGTCCGCCAACGACGCCTTCCGGCCGCTGTCGCGCTATTTCGAGCGCATCGTGTATCCAGAACAATTGCTGACGGCGCTGCCGCGCGCCATCGCCGTGCTGACCGACGCCGCCCTGTGCGGCCCGGTCACGCTGGCGCTGCCGCAGGACGTGCAGGCCATGGCCTATGATTATCCTGTCGATTTCTTCGCACCGCGCCCCATCGTTTTCCGCGCCGCGGCGCCGGACGTCGGCGCCCTGGAACAGGCGGCCGCCTTGCTGCGCGGCGCCAAAAAACCCTTGATCGTCGCCGGCGGCGGCGTGCTGTATGCCGAGGCGACGGCGGCGCTGCGTGCCTTCGCCGAGCGCCACGGCGTGCCCGTCTGCGAAACCCAGGCCGGCAAGAGCGCGCTGGCCTGGGACCATCCGCTGCAACTGGGCGCGGTCGGCGTCACCGGTTCGCCGGCGGCGAATGCCCTGGCCGCCGAGGCCGACCTGGTGCTGGCGGTCGGCACGCGCCTGCAGGACTTCACCACCGGCTCGCATACGCTGTTTGCCGGCGCCGCCCTGGTCAGCCTGAACGTGAATGCCTTCGACGCCGCCAAGCGCCGCGGCCTGGGCCTGGTCGGCGACGCCGGCGCCGGCCTGCGCCAATTGTCCGCGCTGCTGGCAAGCTGGAGCAGCGATGGCGCCTGGCAGGAAAAGGCGCGCGGCGAGGCCTCGGCCTGGCGCAGCGCCGTGGCGCGCATCACCGGCCGCACCGGGTTGCAGGATGGCCTGCAGGATGGTTTACCTTACGAGGGCGAAGTGATCGGCGCGGTGCAGCGCTCGTCGGCCGATTCGGCCGTGCGCGACATCGTCGTCTGCGCCGCCGGCAGCCTGCCGGGCGAATTGCACAAGCTGTGGCGCAGCGCCGCGCCGGGAGGCTATCACGTCGAATACGGCTATTCCTGCATGGGGTATGAAATCGCCGGCGGCCTGGGCGTGAAGATGGCCAGGCCGGACGCCGAGGTGATCGTCATGCTCGGCGACGGCAGCTACCTGATGATGAATTCCGAAATCGCCACCTCGCTCATGCTGGACAAAAAACTCATCGTCGTGGTGCTCGACAATCGCGGCTACGGCTGCATCAACCGCCTGCAGCAAGCGCTCGGCGGGGCGCCGTTCAACAACCTGTTCGACGATTGCCTGCAGGGCCAGGCCGGCATGCCGCAAGTCGATTTTGCGCTGCACGCCCGTGCCCTCGGCGCGCAGGCGGAAAACGTCGACGGCATTGCCGCGCTGGAGCAGGCCCTGGCGCGGGCGCGCGCGGCCGATCGCACCTACCTGATCTGCATCCGCACCGATGCCGCGCGCAGCACCGGCGAGGGCGGCTGGTGGTGGGAAGTGGCGGTGCCCGAAGTATCCGAACGCGGCCAGGTGCGCGAGGCGCGACTGCGCTATGACGAGGCAAAGGAAAAACAGAGGAGAACGGCATGAAGCAGGAACTTGTCAACCAGCCTGGCATGCACCAGCCCTTCCGGGTCAGGATCGGCATCAATCCGATCTCCTGGATGAACGACGACCTGCCCTCCCTGGGCGGTGAAACGCCGCTGGAAACGGCGCTCGCCGAAGGCGCGCAAATCGGCTATCGCGGTTTTGAACTCGGCAACAAGTTCCCGAAGGAGCCGGAAGCCTTGCGCGCGGTGCTGGGCAAATACGGCCTGGAATGCGTGTCGGGCTGGTATTCGGGCCGGCTGGCGCAGGCCGAACGGACCGTCGAGCAGGAAATCGAGGCGCTCGGCCCGCATCTGCGCCTGCTGGCGCAAAATGGCGCCACCGTGATGGTCTATGGCGAGGTCGCCGACGCCATCCAGGGACAGCCGCAGCCGCTGTACAAGCGGCCGCGCTTCGTCACGCCGCGGCAGTGGCAAGCCTATGCCGACAAGATGACGGCCCTGGCCCGGCATACGCTGGCGCACGGGGTGCGGCTGTCCTACCACCATCACATGGGCGCCTATGTCGAGTCGCCGGCCGACGTCGACCAGCTGATGGCGCTGACCGGGCCGGAACTGGGCCTGCTGTTCGACAGCGGCCACATGACCTTCGGCGGCGGCGATGCGGCGGCGGTGTTGGCGCAGCATATCGGCCGCGTCTCCCACGTGCATTGCAAGGACGTGCGGCCGGCCGTCGCGCAACTGGCGCGCAACGCCAACTGGAGCTTTTTGCAATCGGTGATGAATGGCGTGTTCAGCGTGCCGGGCGACGGCTGCATCGATTTCCGCCGCATCCTGCAACTGCTGTACCAGCATGATTACCAGGGCTGGCTGGTGGTCGAGGCGGAGCAGGACCCGGCCGTGGCGCCGAGCTACCGCTATGCCGAAATGGGTTACCGCCACCTGGCCGGCCTGGTGCGCGAGATCGAAGGCGCCGGCGCGGGGGCGGGCGCTGCGGCACCAACGGAACAGCGGGAGGCGGCATGACGCTCCTCGTGAAAGCCAACAAAGAGGGCCGCCAGATCGTCGGCGCGACGCCGGATTCGGCCGGCTGGAGCTATGTCGGCTTCGCCGCCTACCGGCTGGCCGGCGGCGAAGCCATGGCCTTCGATCCGGCCAACCGCGAAACCTGCATCGTCGTCCTGTCCGGCATCGTCAGCGTCGCCGTCGACGGTCCGCACGGCGATTTCAACTGGAGCCAGATCGGCGGCCGCAACAGCGTCTTCGAAGACCGCGCGCCGTTCGCTGTGTATATCCCGGGCGGCCATGCGATCGCCATTTACGCCGATGGGAACGCCGAGGTGGCCTTGTGCACGGCGCCGGCCACCGGCGCCGTGGCGCCGCGCCTGATAGCGCCGGACGCCATGAAGCGTTCCGTGCGCGGCAGCGGCAGCAATACGCGTTATGTCTGCGACATCTTGCCGCACACCGAGCCGGCCGACCATCTGCTGGTGGTGGAAGTGCGCACGCCGGCCGGCCATTCGTCGAGCTACCCGCCGCACAAGCACGACGTCGACAACCTGCCGGCCGAGAGCGCGCTGGAGGAAATCTATTATCACCGCATCGACCCGCCGCAGGGTTTCGCCTTCCAGCGCGTCTACACCGACGACCGCGCCATCGACGAAGCGATGGCGGTGGAAGACCACGACCTGGTGATGGTGCCGCGCGGTTACCACCCGGTGGTGATGCCGCATGCCTATCAGGGTTATTACCTGAACGTGATGGCCGGGCCGAAGCGCGAGTGGCATTTCAAGAACGACCCGGCGCACGAATGGATGCTCAAGACTTGAGCGTGAAATAAAGTCGATGCATAAAG
>DASYLQ010000069.1:0-5179 GCA_036009485.1 Janthinobacterium sp. | reverse complement strand
ACGGATAGTAGGGCACGAAGGTTTCGGGGAACACCACCAGCTCGGCGCCCTGCGCCGCGGCGTCGGCGATGGCCTGGCATACCTTGGCCAGCGTGCCGCCGGCGCTGTCCAGGTCCGGCGCGATCTGCACCGCCGCCGCCCTGACCGTCTTCTTTTTCGTCGTCATGATCCGTCCTTCCCGCGCGATGAAATTACAAGGTCCAGGTATCGAGGATGACGGCGTTGTCGCGCAGGTGCAGCAGCTTCAGGTCGAGCACGTCGAGCGGGCTGATGGCGCGGATGCCGGGAATCAGCGACGGTTCGCCATGGCCGTACAGGGCTTGCAGCGCGAAGCGGCAGGCATACACCTTGCCGCCCGCTTCCATGAATTTCACCAGCTGGTTGTTCTGGTTCAAATGGCCCGGGAAGGCTTCGTCGCCGAGGGTCGGGAAGCCGCGCTGGAGGCCGAGCGTGACGCCGGGGCCGTACAGCAGCACCGAAGTCTCGTAACCCTTGCGCTGCAGCCGCGTCGCCTGCAGCAGGTTGACGAAGCCGATCGATCCCTCGAAAGCCACGGTATGGAAAGTGACCAGGGCTTTTTCGCCCGGCTTGGCCTTGACGTCCTCGAACACCTTCTCTTCGTAATTGACAAAAAAATCGCCCTTGGCGTGGGCTGCGCGTTCTACTGTTGGCATGGTGATGCTCCTGGGTTGGGTGATTCGCTGGGTCAGACAATGCGCCGTGACAGCCAGGAATGGATGCATCAGGCATGCCATGCAGGGGCCGCGGCGGCACCGATTGACGGCAAAATAATCCAGTCAATCAAGACAAGGGGACGATGGCGCCGGCCTTTTCATTCGGAGAATGCAAGGGCCCGATTGAATGGTTTTCCGGCGAAAAACTGGCGTCCAGTCAATCGATCCATTCAATACTGTTTCCTGTATGCCTATACCTGCAAAAATCCATGCATTAAAAGCGTGCGCGGCTTTGGTGAAATGCCCGTAGCCGGCGCACTGCGGCGGTGCGCGGCCCCATGAAAAGGCAGGCAATTCCAGCTTTACCGGGCCAGGCCAGGGCGCCGATTGATGGCACGTTAAATGCATTCAATCCACTCACACGATGCATCCAAAAAGCGAAAGGAAAAAACCATGCACAAGGCGCCAGGCGGCTGGATTCCGAAACTGAAAAAAGACGCCGGCCCGGTCTACAAGGCGATCGCCAACGCGATCGCCGAAGACATCGCCACCGGCCGCCTGACGGCGCAACAGCGCCTGCCGCCGCAGCGCAAGCTGGCCGAGGCGCTGGGCATCGACTTCACCACCGTGGCGCGGGCGTATACCGAGGCGCACCGGCGCGGCCTGGTCGATTCCGTGGTCGGCCGCGGCACCTTCGTCTGCGGCCGCCGGCGCCCGCGCGTGCCCAGCGCGGTGGAGGGACGCTACAACATCGACATGTCGATGAACATGGCGCCGGAACCGGAATCGGCCGAGCTGCTGGCCCTGATGCTCAGCGGCTTCGCCGCCGTCGGCGAAAACATCCGCGACTTGCTGCGCTACCAGGATTTCGGTGGTTCGGTGGAAGACCGCGAGACCGGCGTGTTATGGCTGCGCCGGCGCGGCCTGCTGGTCAGCCAGGAACGCCTGCTGGTGGTGCCGGGGGCCCAATGCGCGCTGCTCGCGGTGCTGTCGATGATCGCCCCGGCCGGCTCGGTGATCTGCTGCGAGGAGCTGACCTACCCCGGCCTGCGCGCGCTGGCCGCCCGCCTCGGCATCCGCCTGGTGGGGCTGCCGATGGATGGCGAAGGCATCGACGCGGTGGCCTTCGCCGCCGCCTGCGCCCAGTACGCGCCGAAAGCCCTGTATTGCAACCCGACCTTCCTGAACCCGACCACGGGCATCATTTCGCCGGCGCGGCGCGAGGCGCTGGTCGAGGTGGCGCGGCATTACGGCGTGCCCATCATCGAGGACGACGCCTACGGCTTCCTGCCGCGCGCGGCGCCGCCGGCCATGGCCAGCATGGGCGCCGACATCACCTTCTATATAGCCGGCCTGGCGAAATGCGTCAGCGCCGGCCTGCGCATCGCCTATCTGGTGGCGCCGGACGCGCACAGCGCGGCGCGCCTGGCGGCGGCGGTGCGGGCCACCAGCGTGATGGTGTCGCCGATCACGGCGGCCCTGGCGACGCGCTGGATCCGCGACGGCACCGCCGACCTGGCCCTGAACGCGATCCGCAAGGAATCGATGGCCCGGCAAAAACTGGCGGCGCGCTACCTGCCGGCCGGCAGCTACCTGTCGCAGCCGGAAGCCTTCCACCTTTGGATAAGGCTGCCGCCGGCGTGGCAGCGCGGCGTCTTCGCCGCGCACATGCAGTCGTCCGGCATCGGCGTCGTCGCCAGCGACGCTTTTGCGGTATCGGGCGAGGCGCCGGAAGCGGTGCGGGTGTGCATAGGCGGCGTCGCCCACCGCGAGGATATCCGGCACGCGCTGGAATTGATCGGCGCGGCGCTGGATAGCGGCCCGGTGAGCGCGCCGGCGGTGGTGTAGGCGCAGCCTCTTACATCTTCTTCGCGTCCGCGATATAACGGTCGATCACGGTCGGCAGCACCGTCAGCGGCACGCCGGTGCTTTTCACCACGGCGTCGTTGAAGGCGGCCAGGTCGAACCTGGCGCCCAGCGCGGTTTTCGCGCGCTCGCGCTGGCGCAGGATTTCATTGTGGCCCATCTTGTAGCCGCAAGCCTGTCCCGGCGAGACGCAATACCGGTCCACTTCGCTGGTCATGGCGGCCACGCCGCGGCCCGTGTTTTCAACCAGGAAGTCGATGGCTTGCTGGCGCGTCCATTTCATCGCGTGGATGCCGGTATCGACGACCAGGCGGCAGGCACGGAACTGCTGTGCCTGGAGATAGCCAATCTGGCTGAAGGGATCGCCCGCATACAGCCCGAACTCATCGACCAATTGCTCGGCATACAGCGCCCAGCCCTCGACAAAGGCATTAAAACCCATCATCGAGGCGATCAGCGGAATCTCCGCATGGTGCTCGGCCAGGTAGGCGCCCTGCCAGGTGTGGCCGGGGATGCCCTCGTGCGCGGTCAGCGTCGAGATCTCGGACTTCGGCCACAGCGTGGTCGACTTCAGGTTGATGTAATAGATCGCCGGGCGCGAACCGTCCAGCGAGGCGAAATTCATGTAGCCGAGCGCCGCGCCGGCCTGGATATCCGGCGGCACGCGCTTGATCAGCAGCGGCGCCTTCAGGCCCAGATGGGAGATTTTCGGCATCAGCGCGCGGATGGCCTCGACCCGCTCGTTGCAATAGGCGATCAGTTGCGCGCGGCCTTCATCGGTATCGGGATAGAAGCGGCTCGGGTCCTTCGACAGCGCCAGCAGGCGCTGGCCCACGGTTCCCTGCGTGATGCCCTGCGCCTTGAGGATGGCGTCGATGCGCGACTGCAGCATCTTGTTTTGTTCCAGGCCGATGGCGTGGATTTCGCTGGCGCTGTGGCTGGTGGTGGTGCCCAGCTTCAGCGCCCATTCGTAATACGCGGCGCCGTCCGGCAAGCGGTGCACGCCGGCGCTGTCGGGCGCATTCGCGGTGGCCTTGGCGAAGGCGGCGATCTGCCGGTCCAGCGCCGGATACACCATGGTTTCCACCAGCTTGGTCGCGCGCGCTTCCCAGTCGCCGGCGATGCCGAGTTTTTTGGTCCGCTCGGCGATCGAGGTCACCAGTTTTTGCGCCGCGGCCGGAGTCTTGCGGTAGTCCTGCAACTGGCCCAGCGCGGTCTTGGCGATGAAGGCCGGCGGCATGATGCCATGGCCGGCTTGCTCGGCGATGCGCGCGCTTTCCTGGTCGAGCACGCGGGCCATCGCGGCGACGCGCGCGAGATAGGCTTCGGCGTCGGCGGCGTTGGCGATCTGGTGCTGCGAATCGAGGAATTCGGGAACGCTGGTCAGGGCGCCGTTTTGCTGGGTGACCGGATAGGGCGAGGTGCCGCCGTAAAAGCCGCTGGCCGCGCCGCCATAGGAAAAGCGGATGCCGGCGACGCCTTCGGTCGCCGCATAACGCACTGTGTCGTAGCGGATCTGCGCATCGGCGCCGAGCTTGCTGCGGTCGATCTTCGCCAGGCGCGCCAGCATCGATCTGACCTGGGCGGCCCAGGCGGCGTCGCCGGCCGGGGAAGCGTCTTCCAGCTGCGACTTGAGCGCGGCGCGGGCGCCCGAATCGAGACCCAGCGAGGTGGCCGAGCTGGGCGACAGGCGCAGGATTTCGTCCGCAAAGTCGCCCAGCAGGGTCGAAAAATGCTCGTCGGCGCTGGCGCCCTTGGCATCGGCGTGGGCGATGGCCGGCAAGGCCGAGACGGCGGCGGCGGATAAAGCCATCAACAGCACGTCGCGGCGGGAAAGAGTATGGGAGGTTTCGCTCATGGCTTCCTTGAAATTGGAGAGGGGATAGATTGCGACAGCGACCATAGCGCGGGGGATGGAATATTGTCAATGGGAATAAAAAAACCCCGCGAGGGCGGGGTCTTTGAGCTGGCGGTGCTGCTTTATACGTTGTCCAGGCACCCCCGAATTTCGACCATGTGGACATGGTCTACGTCTATGATTTTTCTAGGAGTTTGCAAATAAACGGATGTCCATGGCTGTGCCGCAATATCTTGGCATTTTAGGGGGCAAATGTCCATACCCGGTCGGTGCCGCTGTAGATGAGCCGCGCGGTGACTTCGTGCAGATTTAACGGACGAGATCACTTGCAGAAGATTCGGATGTCTGCTGAAAAATTGCCTGGCCGACACCAATTTCAGGCGTATAGTTGGTGTTCTGGCAAACTAGAATGGTTTCGTTTAAATGTTGCAACTCTATTCAGGTAGTGGATCGGGTGAAATTGATCTTCAAGGGCCAGCATTGCCAGATAATCAATGGCAACGCCTAAGGTCATCAATAGTCAAGCTACTCCGACATAAAGGCAGTTTTGAATCCGCCGCCAAGTTGGAGTCCGTGCCCTTCACAGTGGAAGCCGCGACGAATTCCTTCGGGGACGATTTTTGCGTTTTGCTCGCCACAGTCGCTCGCCACAGTCGGTTTCGAAGACTATGCGCAACTTGGTGAACAGATTGGTGACCGCAGTTCAGAACATACCTATCGTCTGATCGCGAACGCCACCACTGACCTGCTGCCCAGCGGCTATATCCGGTTCATCGCTGTC
>DASYLQ010000068.1:0-4517 GCA_036009485.1 Janthinobacterium sp. | reverse complement strand
CAGTAACTGCGGGTAGCGTTCGAGCAGCACTTCGGCCAGGAACACCGCCACCTCGTCTTCGATCAGCGCGTTGGAACCGATCGCATGGCTGGCGGCCAGCATCAGGCCGTCGCTGGCGAGGGCGATCTTCGGCCACAGCATGCCGGGCGTGTCGACCAGGATGATGTTCTTGCCGAGGTAGAGCTTCTGCTGCATCTTGGTGACGGCCGGCTCGTCGCCGACCTTGGCGACCTTCTTCTTGAGCAGGGCATTCATCAGGGTCGACTTGCCGACGTTCGGGATCCCCATGATCATGATGCGCAGCGGCTTGGTCGGCACGCCGCGGTGCGGCGCCAGCGACTTCGCCAGCTCCGGGATGCGCGCCACCTCGGCCGGTTTCTTGGTGGTCATCGCATAGGCGGTCACGCCTTCCTGGGCGTTGTAGTACGCCACCCAGGCCGCGGTGGCGGCGGGATCGGCCAGGTCGGTCTTGTTGAGGATCTTCAGGCAGGGGCGCTGGCGGAACAGGCGCAGCTCTTCCACCATCGGATTGCAACTGGCCTCGGGCAGGCGGGCGTCGACCACTTCAATCACCAGGTCGGTGTTTTCCATCGTCTCGGCGGCCTTCTTCCTGGCCGCGTTCATATGCCCCGGATACCATTGGATTGCCATGTTCTTGCCTTAAAAACGTTCTGTCAATCCGCCATTTTACCCGCTGCGCCGCGCGCGCCGGCATAAAAAACCTGGCGCCGCCGGCATTTCAAAAACTGTATTGATAGTTTCCGGATTCGGCTATCATGGCTCGCTTTTTCCATTTCCCCCCAATAATTCAGTCATCGCGGAGCGTTGAAGATGAGCATAGCCGTACCGTCCAACCCCAGGGAAATCACCCTGCGGGGCGTCATCCTGGGCATCCTGATTACCCTGGTGTTCACCGCGGCCCAGGTCTACCTCGGCCTGAAAGTCGGCCTGACCTTCGCCACCTCGATCCCGGCGGCGGTGATCTCGATGGCGCTGCTGAGCGCCTTCAAGGACGCCTCCATCCAGGAAAACAACATCGTCCAGACCATCGCGTCGGCGGCCGGCACGCTGGCCTCGGTCATCTTCGTGCTGCCAGGCTTGCTGATGGTGGGCTGGTGGGTCCACGTGCCGTTCTGGCCGACCTTCGGCGCCTGCGCCATCGGCGGCGTGCTGGGGGTGATGTACACGATGCCGCTGCGGCGCGCGCTGGTGTCGCAATCCGACCTGCCGTATCCGGAAGGCGTGGCGGCGGCCGAAGTGCTGAAGGTCGGCATGGCTTCGCGCCAGGGCGCGGCGGAAGGCAAGGCCGGCCTGTGGGCGGTGATCTGGGGCAGCCTGGCTTCGGCCCTGTACGCGGCCGGCAGCGCGCTCAAGCTGATGGCCGGCGAGATGTCGGTCTACTTCCGCACCGGCCAGGGCGCCACCGGCATCGGCGCTTCCAGCTCGCTGGCGCTGATCGGCGCCGGCCACCTGATGGGCATCACGGTCGGCATCGCCATGCTGGCCGGCCTGGCCATCGCCTGGGGCGTGCTGGTGCCGCTGATGACGGCGCTGCACCCGGCGGCGACCGCCATGTCGGCGGCCGACCAGGCGCTGAAAACCTGGTCGTCCGACGTGCGCATGATGGGCGCCGGCGTGATCGGCGCGGCGGCCATCGTCACGCTGGCCGGCCTGGCCAAGCCGGTCATCGGCGGGCTCAAGTCGGCGCTGGAGGCGTCGCGCCGCTCCAAGGTGCAAGGCGCGGTCATCGCCCGCACCGAACAGGACTTGCCGATCTTTATCGTCGGCCTGGTGACGATCCTGTCGATGGCGCCGGCCGGCTGGCTGCTGGCCAGCTTCCTCCAGGGCGGGGTGCTGGGCAGCGTGGCGCTGCCGCTGGTGGCCATCGGCATCGCCTACATCCTGATCGCCGGCATGTTCGCCGCCGCCGTCTGCGGCTACATGGCGGGCTTGATCGGTTCCTCGAATTCGCCGGTGTCCGGCATCGCCATCCTGACCATCCTCGGCGCCGCGCTCAGCGTCGGCATGGTCGGCCGCCACTTGATCGGCCCGGACGTGGCGCAGGCGCTGGTGGCCTTCGCGCTGTTCGTCACCACCGTGGTGCTGGCGGTGGCGGTGATCGGCAACGACAACCTGCAAGACTTGAAAACCGGCCAGCTGGTCGACGCCACGCCGTGGAAGCAGCAGGTCAGCCTGCTGATCGGCGTGTTCGCCGGTTCCTGCGTGGTGCCGCCGGTGCTGGAACTGCTGAACCACGCCAACGGCTTCGCCGGCGCGCCCAACGTCGGCGCGATTTCCTCGCAGCCGCTGGATGCGCCGCAGGCGACGCTGATCTCGACCCTGGCCAAGGGCGTCATCGGCGGCAACCTGCCCTGGAACCTGCTGCTGTACGGCGCCCTGATCGGCCTGGCCCTGGTGCTGGTCGATTTCGCGCTGAAAAAAGCCAGCAAGGGTAAATACAGCCTGCCGCCGCTGGGCGTCGGCCTGGCGATCTACCTGCCCAGCGCGGTCACGGCCCCGGTGGTGGTGGGCGCGGTGGCGGGCTGGCTGTTCGAGCGCGCCGTCGAGCACAAGAGCGGCGGCGACAGCGCCAAGCGCCTCGGCGTGCTGATCATGTCCGGCTTCATCGTCGGCGAAAGCCTGTTCAACGTCGCGCTGGCCGGTTTGATCGTCCTCACCGGCAAGGGCGAACCGCTGGCGATCGCCAACGGCATGAGCGAGGGCCAGGGCATGGCCGTCGCGCTGGTCGCCGGCGGCGCGCTGGTGGGCGGCCTGTACCGCTGGGCCGCGGGCAGCGGCCGCAAGGTCGCCGTGTAACAGTAACAGGCGGCGCGCCTATCGAACGCCGCCCAGGCTCGCCTGCGCGGCATTTTTTATTAAAAGTCAATACGAATAGACAAATCCAGGCACGGTCAGTATCATTAATTACTTGATAACTATGGAGCCGCGCATGGTCCGACCTTCACTCTTCGCCATCCTGACCGCCCTGTTGCTGGCGCCGCTTTGCCAGACTAGCCGGGCCGGCGACGATCTGCCGGCTGTCGAGAGTTTTTTCAAGGATGCCGAGGTGCCGATGGTGGCCCTGTCGCCGAAAGGACACTATGTCGCCATCCTCAACAATATGGGCGACGGCACCCAGCGCCTGGCGGTGCGCGACACCTCGGACCTGCAAAAACTCACGGTTCCCGCCGGCGCCTCGAAGGACGACAGGATTACCGCTCTGCATTGGATCAATGAAAACCGGCTCGGTTTTACGGTCAAGGACCTGCGCATTGAATTCGAGGGCAACTGGGACGAATTCGCCGTCGACCGCGACGGCAGCCATCTGCAGCACCTGATTTCCGGCAACTGGCGGCATTACCAGAATGGCACAGGCTCGCACATCAAGAACAAGGTGCTGACCGCGGACTACGCGTTTTTCGACCTGACCCATGACGGCTCGGACGATATCATCGTCGAGAAATTCTTCTTCAATCAAATCGACATTCATCCGCAACATTCGCG
Source organism: Janthinobacterium sp. (assembly GCA_036009485.1). Taxonomy (GTDB): domain Bacteria; phylum Pseudomonadota; class Gammaproteobacteria; order Burkholderiales; family Burkholderiaceae_D; genus Janthinobacterium. The sequence continues at coordinate 1,013 of DASYLQ010000068.1, read as the reverse complement.
CCTGTACCGGCTCGATACCAAGACCTTGTCATTGACCGATCTGCTGCCCGGCGCCCAGCCGGAACACAGCCGGGGCTGGCTGGCCGACGCCAGCGATGCGCCGCGCATCGCGACCGGCCAAAACAAGGATCATTGCTTCATTTCCTATCGCGCCGCCGGTGCCGCAGACTGGTCCGAACTCGAGAACGCCGACTGCTACCACAGCAAGCTGTTTACGCCGCGCTTTTTCGACGGCGCGGACACGCTCTACGTCAGCGCCGACTACCAGGGCAACAGCGCGCTGTTCCGCTACGACCTGAAGAAAAGGCAGCTGGAAAAGGAACCCTTCGTGTCGCTTCCCGGCTTCGACTTCATGGGTGCGCCGGAATTCGATTATGCGTCGAAGAAGCTGCTCGGCATTCATGTGGATGCCGACGCCCGCACCACGGTCTGGCTCGATGCGCGCCTCAAGGAAATGCAAAAGAAAATCGATGCGCTGCTGCCGCAAACCATCAATACCCTGACTTGCGCCTTCGATTGCCTGGGCTCGCCGGTGATCCTCGTGACCTCGGCTTCCGACCGCCAGCCGACCCAGTACCTGATGTATACCCAGGCCAGCGGCGCCATCGTCCGCATCGGCGCCAGCCATCCCGGCATCAAGCCGGCGCAGATGGGACAGCGCGACTTTTATCATTACGCCGCGCGCGACGGTTTGTCGATCCCGGTGTATGTCACCACGCCGCCTGGCAAGGCGCAGGGGCCGTGGCCGACGGTGGTGCTGGTGCATGGCGGTCCCGGCGTGCGCGGCTCTTCGTGGGAATGGGAACAGGAAGCGCAATTCCTGGCGACGCGCGGCTACCTGGTGATTCAGCCGGAATACCGCGGCAGCACGGGGTTCGGCTCTGCCCACCAACAAGCCGGCTGGAAGCAGTGGGGACAGGCGATGCAGGACGATCTCGCCGATGCGGCGACCTGGTCGGTTAAAAAAGGCTGGTCCGATCCGCAGCGCATCGCCATCATGGGCGCCAGTTACG
>DASYLQ010000067.1:0-5824 GCA_036009485.1 Janthinobacterium sp. | reverse complement strand
GTTGGTCGGAACGAAGGCGGACACGTCGCCGGCTTGCGTCTCGATGATCGGCAGCGCGGTCAGCGAACCCGTCTTGCCCTTGACCTCGCCCTTGGTGAACGCTTCGACGTAGTCGGCATTGACGCGGGCCGCGCGGTCCAGCAGGCGGCTGTGCAGGTAGAACACGTCGCCTGGATACGCTTCGCGGCCTGGCGGACGGCGCAGCAGCAGCGAGATCTGGCGGTAGGCCACGGCTTGCTTGGACAAGTCGTCATAGACGATCAGCGCGTCTTCGCCGCGGTCGCGGAAGTATTCGCCCATGGCGCAGCCGGAGTAGGCCGAAATGTATTGCATCGCGGCCGATTCGGAAGCCGAAGCGGCGACGACGATGGTGTATTCCATCGCGCCGTGCTGTTCCAGCGAACGCACGATGTTCTTGATCGACGACGCCTTCTGGCCGATGGCGACGTAGATACAGGTCATGTTCTGACCTTTTTGATTGATGATCGCATCGATCGCCACGGCCGATTTGCCGGTCTGGCGGTCGCCGATGATCAGCTCGCGCTGGCCGCGGCCGATCGGCACCATGGCGTCGATCGATTTCAAGCCGGTCTGCATCGGCTGCGACACGGATTCGCGGGCGATCACGCCCGGGGCGATCTTTTCGATCGGCGCCGACAGCGTGGTGGCGATGGCGCCCTTGCCGTCGATAGGCTGGCCCAGCGCGTTGACGACGCGGCCGCACAGTTCGGGACCGATCGGCACTTCCAGAATGCGGCCGGTGCACTTGACCGTATCGCCTTCGGAGATGTGTTCGTAGTCGCCCAGGATGACGGAACCGACGGAGTCGCGCTCCAGGTTCATCGCCAGGCCGAAAGTATTGCCCGGGAATTCAAGCATCTCGCCTTGCATCACGTCCGACAGGCCATGGATGCGGCAAATGCCGTCGGCCACGGAAATGACCGTGCCCTGGTTGCGTACTTCAGCGCCGCCGTCAAGGCCTTGGATCCGGCTCTTGATCAACTCGCTGATTTCAGATGGGTTGAGTTGCATACTAACTCCTAAAATTGTTTCTCTCAGCTTGCGCGAGGGGATAAGGTCTTGCCTTGGCGCGTGGAAGGACTCGGATTACGACACCAGCGCGACTCGCATCTGCTGCAACTTGGCGCGCACCGAGATGTCGAGCACTTCGTCGCCGACGACGACGCGCACGCCGCCGATCAGCGCTGGATCCACTGTCACGGCAGGGTTGAGCTTGCGGCTGAATTTCTTTTCCAGCGTCTGGACCAGCTCGGCCACCTGGGCCGGGCTCATGTCGAACGCGCTCGTGATCTCGGCATCGGCGGCGCCTTCCAGGCTGTTTTTCAACAGATGGAATTGGACGCCGATTTCAGGCAGCAATTCGACGCGGCCGTTTTCGATCAGCATGCCGAGGAAGTTTTTGACTTCTTCATTGAGCGGAGATTTCACCAGCGCCAGGATGGTGGCGGCGACCTCGCTTTCCGAGACTTTCGGATTGCGGGCAAACGCTTGCACCTCGGGGTGGCTGCCTACCTGTGCCAGTTCCGACACAGCATTCGACCACGCCGCGAGGTTGTACGATTCCTTACCGGCTTGGGCTACGCGGAAGAGGGCTTCCGCGTAGGGACGGGCGACGGTTGCGAGTTCTGCCATGATTACAGCTCGACAGCCAGGCGCGACAACAGATCGGCGTGGGCCGATGCCGTCACTTCGCGCTTGAGGATTTGCTCGGCGCCTTTGACGGCCAGGTCGGCGACCTGGGCGCGCAATTCTTCGCGCGCCTTGGCCAGCTGCTGCTCGGCATCGGACTTGGCTTGCGCAATGATGCGCGCAGCCTCGGCCTGGGCGTTCGCCTTGATCTCGTCGGCGACTTGCTGGGCGCGTTTTTCAGCGTCCGCAACGCGCATCTGAGCTTCTTCGCGCGCGCCGGCCAGTTCGGCCTTGGCGCGTTCTTCGGCTTGCACCATCGCAGCCTGGCCCTGGTCGGCGGCGGCCAGACCGGCGGCGATACGATTCGCGCGCTCGTCCAGTGCGTTATTTAATGATGGAAATACGAACTTCATCGATACCCAGACCAACACCGCGAAGGTGATCATCTGGCCGATGAGCGACATATTGATATCCATGCTTGCTCCTAACTAAAAGTTTCTCCCAGGGTTGGAGCGTATTACTTGCCAGCTGCTGCCAACACGGCGGTCAGGAAGGGGTTGTTGAAGGTGTACAGCAGGGCGACACCGACGCCGATCATCGAAATGGCGTCCAGCAGACCAGCGATAACGAACAGCTTGGTTTGCAGTTGTGGCATCAGTTCAGGCTGACGTGCCGACGCTTCCAAAAACTTACCACCCAAGATAGCAAAGCCGAGAGCGGTGCCGATGGCACCCAGGCCGATGATGATTGCTGCTGCCAGAACGGTCATGCTTTGTACTTGTGCGATCAGAGCTTGCATATATTTCTCCTAAAATTTTAAAAAATTACAGATACCAGATTTAAAAAAACAAACAGTGTCGATGATTAATGCTTTTCAACCGCGAGGCTGAGGTACACCACCGTCAACGCCATAAACACAAAAGCTTGCAATGTCACAACCAGGATGTGGAAGATAACCCATGGACCACCCAGCAACCACTGCGCCCACCATGGGAGCAGGGCGATCAAGATGAAGATCAGTTCGCCGGCATACATATTGCCGAACAGTCGCAGCGACAGCGAAATCGGTTTGGCGATCAATTCGATCATCTGGAAGATGAAATTGACCGGCGCCAGCACGATGGCCATCGCGCCGTTGGCATGGAAAGGCGCGGTGAACAATTCCTTGGTCCAGCCGCCGATGCCTTTCGACTTGATCGAAAAGGCGATGATGCAGATCAGGACGCTGATCGACATGCCGAAAGTGTGGTTGACGTCGGCGGTCGGCACCACGCGCAGGTGGTGCAAGCCGACATAAGTGCCCAGTTTCGGCAGCAGGTCGACCGGCAGGAAGTCCATGGCGTTCATCAGCCAGACCCAGACGAAAATCGTGATGGCCAGCGGAGCGATGACCTTGCTCTTGGCGTGGAAGGCGCTGTTGATGGTGTCGTTCACCAGCTCCATGATCCATTCGACGAAGTTTTGCAGCTTGCCCGGCACGCCAGGGGTGGCGCGGCGCGCGGCCATCGAGAAAATGCCGAGGAAAACCAGTCCCATCAGGGCTGAGACCCAGAAGGTGTCCAGATTGTAGCCGCCAGATGCGTCATGCAAATGTGTGAGGTGATGCTGGATATATTCGGTGGCGTTTGCCGGCGCTTCGGCCGCAGCTTCAATAACGTGTTCGGTGGTCATATGAATTTAGATTTGTCGTTTCGAGACACAAAACGAGCGCCTCGAAATCATGATTAAACAGCGAGCAGTGAGAACCAGTAAGCCAATGTTGCCACAGCAAAACCCAAGATCAGCCATAACCAGGCGGCCGAGTGAAACAGCACTAATGCCAATAAAAACAGCACTACTGTAATAAATATTTTGACCATTTCGGCGCGTAAATGCGCCCGAAAGGCTCTGTTGGCGTCGTTCGAACCGCTAGCCACGAGCATCGCGTACATCAGGCTGCCGATGACCGCGACTGCTCCGCCATAAGCGGCCGACCAGCCTTTGTGCGCATCGCCGATCACGCCAACCAGGGTCGCGAAGACCAGTGCGATGACTAGTTGCAGGACAACTACTTTATAGATTGGCTTGGCAATATTTTGCTCGGAATTACTCACTTACCACTCGCTTGCCAAGTTACAAAAAAGAGTCTATACACCCAAAGACACGGGATTATAAGTTGCTTTGTTTAGCTGCGTCAAACGTTGCTGCACCGCAGCAGAGCAAATAGTGTAGGAAAGAGACGTTTTTGATGCCGATAAACGACGTTTGCACCAAAAAGACGCCCAGGTTTGGGGCGCGGAAAGGTGAAATTTGGCTGTTTTTGTTATATTCAATTAAAAGAGCCACGACACCTGTTCCTCAGGCAGGCGAAGTCAAGCCGGCTTTTGCCCGGCTTGCTTAACAACTGCACCTGCTCAGTTCCCGCTCAAGCACGCAGCCGCGCCAGCAAGCCGTCCAGCACATCCAGGTCGGCAAAATCGATGACCATCTGGCCGCGGCCCTTGCTGCCCATCTTGAACACCACCGGCGTCGCCAGCACGTCGGAGAGCTCTTCCTCCAGGCGGGCGATATCGCCGGATTTTTCTTTTACGCGGGGTTCGGCTGGATTTGACTGATGTTCCAGCGTTTTCTGCACCAGTTTCTCGGTTTCCCTGACCGACAGGCGCTTTGCCACGATATGGTTCGCCAGCGTGATCTGGGTTGCGCCGTCGACCGCCAGCAAGGCGCGGGCGTGGCCCATGTCGATATCGCCGGCCATCAGCATGGTTTGCACCGGGCTGGCCAGGTTCATCAGGCGCAACAGGTTCGACACGGCGCTGCGCGAACGTCCCACCGCCGTGGCCGCCTGTTCATGCGTGAAGCTGAAATCGCTGATCAGGCGCTGGATGCCTTGCGCCTCTTCGAGCGGATTGAGGTCTTCGCGCTGGATGTTTTCAATCAGCGCCATCGCCGCCGCGGTCTGGTCGTCGACGTCGCGCACCAGGACGGGAATCTGCTCCAGGCCGGCGATCTGGGCCGCGCGGAAACGCCGTTCGCCGGCGATGATTTCATATTTGAGCAATCCGTTGGCCGAATCCTGGCCGATCGGCCGCACCAGGATGGGTTGCATGATGCCCTGGCTCTTGATCGACGCCGCCAGTTCGTTCAGGCCGCCCTCGTCCATGCGCGTGCGCGGCTGGTATTTGCCGGCCTGCATCTGCGCGACCGCCAGCGAAGACGGAGCGCCCAGTTCTGGATTGCTCAAATCGCCGTCGCCGCCCAATAGCGCGTCGAGGCCGCGGCCTAGTCCTTTAAGTTTCTTGGTAGCCATGCGTTCCTAATCTTGTCGTCTGATCTTGTTTGTCTGGGTTACATTTTCTTGATGCGCTCGACCATTTCGGCGCCGAAGGCGATATACGCCTGGGCGCCCTTGGACAGCGGATCGAAAGTCACGCCCGGCAAGCCGTACGACGGCGCTTCGGCCAGGCGCACGTTGCGCGGGATGATGGTGTTGAAGACCTTGTCGCCGAAATGCTGCTCGAGCTGGGCCGAGACCTGTTGCGACAGCGTCATGCGCGGATCGAACATCACGCGCAGCAGACCGATGATCTTCAAGTCCTGGTTCAGGTTGGCGTGCACTTTCTTGATCGTGTTCACCAGGTCGGACAAGCCTTCCAGCGCGTAATACTCGCACTGCATCGGAATGATCACGCCGTGCGCCGACACCAGGCCGTTCAGGGTCAGCATCGACAACGCCGGCGGGCAATCGATCAGGATGAAGTCGTAGTCGGCGTCGACTACGGCCAGCGCGTCCTTCAGGCGGCGCTCGCGGTTGTCCAGTTCGACCATCTCGACCTCGGCGCCGGCCAGCTCGCGGTTCGAGGGCAGCACGTCGAAGCGGCCGGCCTCGGAACGCTGGCGCGCCGTCTTCACGTCAGACTCGCCCAGCAGCACTTCATAGGTCGAGGCGGCCAGGCCGGCCTTGTTGATGCCGGCGCCCATCGTGGCGTTGCCCTGCGGATCCAGGTCCACCAGCAAGACCCGCTGGTTCAGCTTGGCCAATCCGGCCGACAGGTTGACGGTGGTGGTGGTCTTGCCGACCCCACCCTTTTGGTTTGCAACGCAAAATATCTTGGCCATGTATCTTCTAGTGTTGGGAGTCCGCCCGCAACGGCGGCATCGCCGCTACGGTATTTTTAATTATCTAAATTATTTA
>DASYLQ010000066.1:0-6504 GCA_036009485.1 Janthinobacterium sp. | reverse complement strand
AGAAGACGACGCGGCCGCGGCAGGTCGCCGCCATGGCCGCGACGATGGGATCGGCCGCGTTCAGCACCGCAAAGCCGCTGGCGGCGACGTTTTGCACGATCACCCGCTTCAGCACCGCCAGGTCTTCCACCGTGGTGATGTAGTTCAGGCCGAGATGGTCGCCGGTGCCGATGTTGGTCACCACCGCCACCTTGCAGCGGTCGAAGCCGAGGCCTTCGCGCAACACGCCGCCGCGGGCGGTCTCGAACACCGCCGCGTCGACGTCCGGGTGCAGCAAGACATTGCGGGCGCTGCGCGGGCCGCTGCAGTCGCCGCTGTCGATCTGGCGGTTTTCGATGTACACGCCGTCGGTGTTGGTCATGCCGACGCGCAGGCCGCCGGCGGCGATCAGGTGGGCGATCAGGCGCACCGTGGTGGTCTTGCCGTTGGTGCCGGTGACGGCGACCACCGGGATGCGGCCGTCCTCGCCGTCCGGGAACATGTTCGAGATGATCGCCTCGCCCACCGCGCGGCCCTTGCCGAACGAGGGCGACAGATGCATGCGCAGGCCGGGCGCGGCGTTGACTTCGACCACGCCGCCGCGCTGCTGCTCGAGCGGCTGCAGCACGCCGTCGCAGACCAGGTCGACGCCGCAGATGTCCAGGCCTATCATTTGCGCCGCCTCGACCGCGCGCGCCGCAACTTCCGGATGGACGTCGTCGGTGACGTCGGTGGCCGTGCCGCCGGTCGACAGGTTGGCGTTGTTGCGCAGGATGACGCGCTGGCCCTTGGCCGGCACCGAGTCGGCCTCCAGGTCTTGCAGCGCCAGGCGGGCCAGCGCGATGTCGTCGAAACGGATCCTGGTCAGCGAGGTGGCATGGCCGGTGCCGCGGCGCGGATCGGCGTTGACCAGGTCGACCAGCTGGCGCACCGTATGCACGCCGTCGCCGACCACTTGCGGCGGATCGCGGCGCGCCGCGGCCACCAGCTTGTTGCCGACCACCAGCAGGCGGAAATCGTCGCCGGCCAGGAAGCGCTCGACCAGGATATCGTCGCGGAATTCGCGCGCGGCGTTATACGCCTTGTGCATCTGCTCTTCCGTGGTGATGTTGACGGTGACGCCCTTGCCCTGATTGCCGTCCTTCGGCTTCAGTACCACCGGCAAGCCGATTTCCAGCGCCGCGGCCCAGGCATCTTCGGCGCTGTCGACGTTGCGGCCATGCGGCACCGGCACGCCAGCGGCGTCCAGTAGCTTCTTGGTCAATTCCTTGTCCTGGGCGATGGTCTCGGCGATGGCGCCGGTGCTGTCCATCTCGGCGGCCTGGATGCGCCGCTGCCTGCTGCCCCAGCCGAACATCACCATGCTGCCCTCGGTCAGGCGGCGGAACGGGATGTCGCGCGCCACGGCGGCGTCGACGATGGAGCCGGTGCTCGGTCCCAGGCGGACGTCTTCGTCCAGCTCGCGCAGGCGCAGCAGCGCGGCCGGCACGTCGAAGGGCGTGTCGTCCAGCGCGGCGCGGATCAGGGCCTCGGCCAGTTCGACGGCGAGGCGGCCCACGGCTTCCTCGGTGTATTCGACCACCATCTGGAAAATGCCCGCTTCCAGGGTCGGCGTGATGCGGCTGAAGGTAACCGGGCAGCCGGCCTGCGCCTGCAGGTTCAGCGCCGCCAGCTCCAGCACGTGCACCAGGGGCACCGGGTCGTCGGCGTGGCCGGTCGGCTTCAGCGCGCCCATGCCGGGAAAGCGCGCGCGCAGGCGGGCTTCAAAGCCGGCCAGCCTGTCGATCGCGTATTCGGCTTCGGTGCAGGAGACGATGGATTCGATCGCCGTGTGGTGACTCCAAAGATTGGGGCCGCGCAGGGCGCGGGTGCGTAACACTTCCATAAACCTGTTTTCCTGTCTTGTTATCCACGTGGCCTCATCCGCGCGGATGGGTCTCGGTCGGCGCCGGTGCCGGACTGGAAAAAACAGTCCGCCCGCCGCTCTCGTTTTGGGTCAACCCCGTCAAACTCAGCGTAAATACGCGTCAATATGCTTCAGTAATGTACTTTTTTCGGGCTGGCGTCGAAGGTGCGCAAGCCGGCGCACATCAGCTCCGGCGTCAGGCCCAGGGCCCAGCCGGCGGCGATGGCGGCCAGCACCGCGCCCGGCAGCGCGGCCTGGGCCGGCGTCAGGTAAGAGCGCGGCAGCAATGCGCTATCGTCCGGGCCCGTGGCCAGCACGATGCTGCCGTCGCGCAGGAACACGGCGCGCTTGCCCTCTTGCCGATGGGCGGCGATGGCCGGCAAGCGCTCGTCCAGGCCATAGAAAATCACTTCGCCGTCGCACAGCCCGGCCATCGCCACCACCAGTTCGTCGGCGGCGTTGAGCACCGCCACGCCGTCCGGCAGGATGACGTCGACCTGGGTGCGCAACACATTGCTGACCTGCTCGGGGCTGTCGATATAAAATTCGCCCAGCTCGGCGTGGCCGGCGACGTCGGTCACCACGCCGACCGCGCATTTGTCGTAGGCCAGGCCTTCGCTCAGGATCATGCGGCTGGAATTCTCGAACACGGCCGCCTCGACGTTGCGGTTGACCAGCAGGCGCTGGTCCGATTCCCAGTCGCTCAGGCCGGCCCTGGGCAACAGGCGGCCGTTCAGGAACAAGCCATCCTTGCAGCTCAGGCCGACGTACTGGCCGCCGATCTGCAGCAGGCTGGCGATCAGGCGCGCCACCAGGGTGGTGCTGCGTGTGCCGGCGACGCCGACGACGGGGATGCGGCCATTTTCTTGCGGCCCGAACAGATGGGCGACGATGGCCGTGCCGACCGGACGCGGCTGGCCGCTGGCCGGCTTCAAATGGGCCAGCAAGCCGGGGCTGGCGTTGACTTCGATAATGGCGCCGCCCTGCTCGTGCAGCGGACGCGAAATGTCTTCGGCCACCAGGTCGATGCCGGCGATGTCCAGGCCGACCACGCGCGCCGCCAGCGTCGCCATGGCGGCGATGCTCGGATGGACCTTGTCGGTGACGTCGAAGGCGACATTGCCGTTCGGCTGGATCAGCACTTTCTTGCCGTCTTCCGGCACCGAGTACGCGGTCAGGCCCTGGCGTTCCAGTTCGAGGATGATCTCGGCGCCGTTTTCCGGCGCCAGCGCGTTCAGCGGCGCGTCCTCGCCGCTGCCGCGGCGCGGGTCGGTATTGATCTGGCTGTCGACCAGTTCGATGATGTTGGATTGGCCGTCGCCCGTGACCCACAGCGATTCGCCGGACGCGGCGGCGACCAGGCGCTTGCCGACCACCAGCAGGCGGTGCTCGTCGCCCTGGATGAAACGTTCGACCAGCACGCTTTCGCTGTCGCCCTTGCGGCTGGCCAGGTGATAGGCCGCCTCGACGTCGGCCTGGGTAGACAGGTTCACCGACACGCCGCGGCCGTGGTTGCCGTCATACGGCTTGAGCACCACCGGCAAGCCGATATCCTGCGCGCTTTCCCAGGCTTGCGCAGCGCTGCTCACCAGTTCGCCTTGCGGCACCGGCACGCCGCAGGAAGCCAGCAGGCGGTTGGTCAAGTCCTTGTCGCTGGCGATGCCTTCGGCGATGGCGCTGGTGTGTTCGGTTTCGGCGGTCCAGATGCGGCGCTGGCGCGCGCCGTGGCCGAGTTGCACCAGATTGCCGTCGGTCAGGCGGATGAAGGGAATCTTGCGCTCGGTGGCAGCATCGACGATGTGCGCCGTGCTCGGCCCCAGGCAGCGCGACTCGACCATGTCATTGAGTTCGCCAACGGCGGCCTGGACGTCGAAGGGACGGTCCTCGATCGCCGCCATCAGCAGGTCGCGGCCCAGCGCCAGGGCGGCGCGGCCGACTTTTTCTTCGCGGGTCCGGAAAGCCATCTTGTAGATGCCGGCACCGTCCGAAGTCTGGCGGGTCTTGCCGAAACCGGTGCGCATGCCGGCCAGGTTTTGCAGCTCGAGCACCACGTGTTCCAGGATATGCCCGGCGTAGGTGCCCTCGCGCAGGCGCGCCATGAAGCCGCCGCGCTCGCCGACGCCGCAGCGGTGCTCGATCAGGTTCGGCAGCATGTCCGCCAGGCGCTCGTACAGGCCGGGAATGCTGTCCGATGGGAAATTTTCCAGTTCACCGATATCGAGCCAGGCTTCGATCACAGGCCGGTAAGTCCAGATATTCGGTCCGCGCAAATGCGTGACACGGAAAATTTCGATGTCTTTCTTTTTCGTCATGTTTCTATTCTTGTAACTTGTTATCCGTCATGGCCGGCATGCGCCGTATATTGCGCAAATAGAATATTGTAAGCTGTCTCACTGTCATCACCCAGTGCCGCTGCGTGATGACGGGACCGTGATTATAGTTGCTACAGCTTTATAGCAGTAAGAGTTGCATGTAGGCATAACAATTTGTCAGCTACCGCTCTTGCTGTATACTTCCCGAAAAACAGCGCCCCCTCTTGCTTGGATCCTGATCAACTATTATTGAATAGATGACAGCATACCGTAAATGAGCGTAAATAAGCCCGCCCAGAAGTCGCCCGACGGCGCTGCGCCGGCGTTTATTTCAGGGCCGGCAGCTGTTGCCCTTTTATTTTCCCCACAGATCCAAGTCATTGCCTAGCGGCAAAGATTGTACCCTGGAGTATGTTGCATAATGACAACAAAATTTGTTTTCTCGGACCTGAGCCGGATTGAATTGCCTGAAAAATGGCGCGCCGAGGTCCAGGATCAACTCGCAAAAGAGGAGAACGTTGTCAGTGCGCTTGAGGTTGACCTGGATCATCGGCTGCATTTTTCCAAGGGCCTGGTATTCCTGACCGAAAGCCGCATCCTGGCCCGCGCGCCCGGGCAAGCAGCGTGGTCGGCCTGGGATTATTGCGCCGCCCTGGCGCTGCAGCACCACGACCACGCCGGCGTCGGCCACCTGGAATTGCTGGACGCTGGCGGCTGCCTGGCGGCCTGGCAATTCACACTGGGACAAAACCTGCACGCCATCCGCCTGGTGGAAAGCTTCAAGGCCAGGCGCGACAGTCATGTCAGCGGCCGGCCCGTGCTGCGCGACGAGCAAAATACCTGCCCGAGTTGCAAGGGGCCGCTGGAGCCGGACCAGGACGAGTGCCCGGTCTGCACCCAGGTGGTGTACACACCGCCGTCGACCTGGACCCTGTTCCGCCTGTGGCGCTTCACCAAGCCTTACCAGGGCCAGCTGGCGCTGGGTTTCATCCTGATGTTGCTGGGCACCGGCGCCTACATGATCCCGCCCTACCTGACCATGCCGCTGATGGACAATGTGCTGATCCCCTACCAGAACGGGCATCCGGTCGACCCGATGCTGGTGACGATGTATATGAGCGGCTTGCTCGCTTCGGCGGTGCTGGCCTGGGCCCTGGGCTGGGGCAAGACTTATGTGCTGGCCCTGGTGTCCGAGCGCATCGGCGCCGACTTGCGCACCGCCACCTATGAACACTTGCTGAAACTGTCGCTGGAATATTTCGGCGGCAAGCGCACCGGCGACCTGATGTCGCGCATCGGCAGCGAAAGCGACCGCATCTGCGTATTCCTGTCGCTGCACCTGCTCGACTTCGCCTCGGACGTGCTGATGATCATCATGACCGGCGTGATCCTGTGCTCGATCGACCCGTGGCTGGCCGCCGTGACCCTGTTGCCGCTGCCCTTCATCGCCTGGCTGATCCACGTCGTGCGCGACCGCCTGCGCACCGGCTTTGAAAAGATCGACCGCGTCTGGGGCGAAGTCACCAATGTGCTGGCCGATACCATTCCCGGCATCCGCGTCGTGAAAGCCTTCGCCCAGGAGGCGCGCGAAGCGTCGCGCTTCCGCACCGCCAACAAGCACAACCTGGCCGTCAACGATAAATTGAACCGCATCTGGTCGCTGTTCTCGCCCACGGTCTCTTTCTTGACCGAACTCGGCCTGCTGGTGATCTGGGTCTTCGGCATTTGGCAGGTATCGAAAAACCATATCACCGTCGGCGTGCTCAGCGCCTTCATCGCCTACAGCAGCCGTTTCTACGGCCGCCTCGATTCGATGAGCCGCATCGTCTCGGTGACGCAGAAGTCGGCGTCGGCGGCGAAACGCATCTTCGACATCCTCGACCATGTCTCCAGCGTGCCGGAACCGGGCCGCCCGGTCCATTTGCAAAAAGTACAAGGGCATATCGACTTGCGCGCCGTCGGCTTCCGCTACGGCAACCGGGCCGTCAACCGCGGCATCAACCTGAACATCAAGGCCGGCGAAATGATAGGCCTGGTCGGCCACAGCGGTTCCGGCAAGAGCACCCTGGTCAACCTGATCTGCCGCTTTTACGATGTGTCGGAGGGCGCGATCCTGCTCGACGGCGTCGACATCCGCTCCTTTCCGGTGTCCGAGTACCGCCGCAACATCGGCCTGGTCCTCCAGGAGCCCTTCCTGTTCTTCGGCACGATCGCCGAGAACATCGCCTACGGCCGCCCCGAAGCCTCGCGGGCGGAGATCGTCGCCGCGGCCCGGGCGGCGCGGGCCCACGAGTTCATCCTCCGCCT
>DASYLQ010000065.1:0-7207 GCA_036009485.1 Janthinobacterium sp. | reverse complement strand
GTCGATATGGGCGCTGATGCCGATATTGCGATATCGCTCAATGGGGGTCTTGCGGGACATTAGTTTCTCCTTGCCACGACAACACTATTTGCTGGGGGCGCGCACGATTGTTGTAAAAGGATAAATGAGGTATTCCGCTATACTTTCAAGAGAATCTTGGTTAATTACCAATAAAACATAGACCATGCGGAATATCAAAAGAATAATACTCTCATCCCCGTTGATCGCAACAGCGATCGTCGCAATTGCAGGCCATGCCGCGGAAGTGGAAAAGGAATTGCTGCGTTGTTCAGTCATCGGCGATGCCAGCGCTCGCCTTGGCTGTTTCGACGCGTTGTCGAAGGCGACGGAAAAAGCCACCATTGCCGCCGGCGGCGCGGAAGCGGAAAAGAACCCGGCCGCGACGGCGGCCGTGCCGGAATCGCCGATCTCGCGCACGGTCCAGCTGTGGGAACTGGACGAGGCCTCCAAGCGCGGCTTGTTCGTCTTCCGGCCGCATCGCGACGATTATCTCTTGCTGGCCAATTACAGCACCTCGTCCAACGAAGCGCCGTTCAAGGACGTGACCCCGGCCGGCATCGACGCCAAACATGTCGAGCTGACCTTCCAGCTGAGTTTCAAGATGAAGATGGCCGAGCATATCGCCGGCACGCCGGTCGACCTGTGGTTTGGCTATACCCAAAACAGTTTTTGGCAAGCGTATAACCGCAAAGCCTCGAGTCCCTTCCGGGAAACCAATTACCAGCCTGAGCTGATGGCCGTGATGCCGCTGACATTCGATTTTGCCGGTTTCGATTTCCACTTCGCCAATCTGGGCCTGGTGCACCAGTCGAACGGCCAGAGCGGCGCCCTGTCGCGCAGCTGGACTCGTCTGTACGCCGAAGTGGGCGCCGAACGCGGCAATTTCGCCGTGTCGGCGCGGCTGTGGAAGCGCCTGGTTAGCGGCAATGTGGACAATGCCGACATCACCGATTATCTCGGCCATGGCGACGTCCACGCCTCCTACCGCTTGAACGGAAACGAGTTTTCAGTCACGGCGCGGCGCAACTTCGCCACCCGCCATGGCTCGCTGCAAGCGGGCTGGGCTTTCCCGCTGAAAACCAATCTGAAGGGGTATCTGCAACTATTTTCCGGCTATGGCCAAAGCCTGGTCGACTATAACTATTCGCAGACATCGCTGGGCGCCGGTTTCCTGGTCGATTTCTAGGCTATTTGGCTGCGGCACGGCTAGACGCCGCGGCGCTCAGCGGCCGGGATTACCGCGCAGGATGCGCGCCGGCAGCAACACGATGGCGCGCAATAATTCAAAGACGGCGTCGACGCCGATGCCGATCAGGCGGAACGGCAGCAAGACCAGCCAGACGATCGGATACAGTATCAAGGCCAGCAAGGCCAGCGGCCAGCAAAAAAACAGCAGCGCCAGCCAAAAGATAAAACCAAGCATTCAACACTCCCGGTAACAGTCGGCGAGGCTGGAAGATCCCCTGTACCTCGATAGGCGCCACTGTAAGACAGCGCCCGGCAAGCGGCAATCGCCCTGCGACCAATGGCGCCATGGCGCGATCAACGGAAGAAAAACGGGGTTGAATGGTCAGCAGACCAGTTTGGCCGGCTTGCCGTCATTGGCCGACGCAAATGATCTTGGTGAGGTATTCGTGGGCATTGGCTTTCTTGCTGCTGGCCCATGCCATGACTTCGTTGGCGTCGGCGATGGTCATGACGGTGGCTTTTTCCTTGTTCTTGATAAAGGAAACGCCTTCGAACCTGCCCTCCTTGCTGCGCATGACCTTGGCGAAAACGGCTTTTTTATTGTCCGTTTCGTTGACTTTGTTTTGCTGCACGAGGTAGCGCTTGTCGATCTGTTCCATATAAAGCCGTCTGTTCCATTTGATGAAAGACGGAATATACGCTGCCGGGCGCAAAAAAGCACCTGCCCGGCCGCGTACATGGATCGAAGGGCGATATTACGCGTAGGCGGCGGTGATACCGGCCGGTTGCAGGGCGGCGTCGTAGATCACCGTGGCGCGCAGGGCCGCTTGCAGCGATGGCAGCGAACCGCCGGCGCGGTACTGGAAACTCACCTGCAGCACATCGCCGGCGTTGGCTTTGACCGGAATCGCCAGCGGCAGCGTCATGTAGTGGTTGAGCCAGTCGATGGTGGTCGAGCGCTCGTTGACCACGGCCAGGATATTCTTGGTGACGAAGCGCATCGCATTCACGGTGCCGCTGCGTTCGACCACGAACTTGCCGTCAAAGGTGAACACGGTATCGGTCGGCTGGCTGAAGTCGATGATGCTGTAGACCACGGGCGCGGCGATTTCTATCGTGCCCGGATAAGCCACGGTGGTTTCCTGGAATTGAACGATAGGGGCGTAAAAACCCTCGAAATCGTATTCTTGCTGCAAGGGCTGGGCCGCCATGATGACCGCTTCCGGCATAAAGATCGGCAAGGGGCCGCCGAAACGCTGCAGGTAGCGCTGCTTGAACGATTCGATGACTTCGACCTGTTTTTCGCGCAGCATGCCGACGTGGATCATCTCGCAGATCACGACGTCGACCGGTTCCGGCGGCAGGTATTCAAAGGCGTCGGCGTGGATCACCTCGACCTTTTCGCCGTTCGGATTCAACGCCATCATGCGCCGCGCTTCCTTGACCATGTCTGGATTGAATTCCACGCAATATACTTTTTCCGCCTTGGCGGCGGCAAACCACGACAACACACCCGTACCGCCGCCCAGCTCCAGCACTTTCATGCCAGGTTTGACCGCGTAATCGATAGCCGACTTGAACCCGTGCATACGGTTCTGGTCCATCAACATATTGTGGTGGTAATGGACGGGAATGAATTGTCCCAAGTAACAGCTCTCGATTTCTCGTTCGTTCAGCATATTTATCCTTTTGGAGTCCAGGCTTGGTACTGACGCGTACGGGCCTTCGATCTTGTCGTTCCAGAAAGCAGAGGCGTCGCACAGGCTGCGCGCTGGCCGGCGGCAATACAGCCGGCGTTTGCTGGTGTCCTTCCTGCCCATGTACTTTCCCCTGGTTAACGCGACGGGATCATTATCGTTAACATTGACCAAGAGCAAAGCGAAGAGATGCGCGGCAATTACTGCTCAGTTCGCATGTTCGCTTGCCAGATCGGCAAGCGGGCGGGAGATGGGATGGCTTGCTTACGGCTTGCTTATGGCTTGGCGGCGGCCTTGGCCTTCAGGAAGGCCGCGATGTCCCGGGCGATATAAGGCTTGTCGCGCTCCAGGGCGAGGTCGCTGGCGGTGTTGCCGTCGCCGGTCTTCAGGCTGGCGTCGGCACCCGCTTCCAGCAGCAGCTTGACCGTGCTTTGCTGGCCTTCGCGCGCGGCGATCATCAGCGGGGTGACCTTGTTGGGCGACTCGGCATCGATGTAGGCGTGGTGGTCGAGCAGGATCCGGACGATGGCGTCGTCGCCGGCCGCCGCGGCGAAATGCAGGGCGGCGAAACCGGGCCGGTTCACTTGCGCCCCCTTGTCCAGCAGCGCCAGGACGGCTGGCTGGTTATGCATGAAGGAAGCCATCATCAGCGCGGTGCTGCCATTGGCTGCCCCGGCTTCGATATTGATGCCCGGCTGTTGCAGCAGCAGCGTGAAGACCTTGCTCGATCCCTCGTGCAGCGCCATGATCATGCCGGTCTCGCCGCGGCTGTCGTCCAGTTGGTTCGGGTCGGCGCCCTGCGCCAGCAGTTTTTGCATGGACGGGACATCGTCGAAGATCGCCGCCTTGAAAAAATCGCCGGATCCGGCATGGGCCTGGGCGGCAAAGCCGGTCAGCGCCAGCAGGGAGAGACGGCGCAGGAACTTGAGACTTAACATGAAATATCCGGATCTAGGGCTGATGTTAAGACTTTACATCAGATAATCGACATGAGCTTCTTAAGGTACTACATTGAATAATTTGAAGAAATTATCCGTCGTCTGCTGCGCCACCTGTTCCAGCGGAATGCCTTTCAAGGTCGCCAGGTATGCCGCGACATGGGCGACAAAGCCCGGCTCATTCATCTTGCCCCGGTGCGGCACCGGCGCCAGATAGGGCGAATCGGTCTCGATCAGGATGCGCTCCAGCGGCACGGCCTGGGCCACCGCCTGCAAGTCCTTGGCGCTCTTGAAGGTGACGATGCCGGAAAAAGAGATGTAAAAGCCCATCTCGATGGCCGCCTGCGCCACTTCCAGCGATTCCGTGAAGCAATGCATGACGCCGGCGACGCCGCCCGCCTCGCTGCCGGCGCCCTCTTCCCGCATGATGCGGATCGTGTCGGCGCTGGCCGCTCTTGTGTGGATAATCAAGGGCTTGCGCGTGATTCTTGAAGCTTTGATGTGAGTCCGAAAACGTTCGCGCTGCCATTCCAGCTCGCCCGTCAGGCGGAAATAATCGAGGCCGGTTTCGCCGATGGCGATGATTTTCGGATGGTCGGCCAGGCGCACCAGCTCGTCGACGCCGGGTTCCGGCGTATCTTCATAATCGGGATGCACGCCGACCGAGGCGTAAATATGCGGATATTGCTCGGCCAACGCCAGCACTTGCGGGAAGTCCGGCAAATCGACCGACACGCACAAGGCATGCGTTACCTTGTTGTCGGCCATCCTGGCGAGGATCTCGGGCATCCGGGCGGCCAGCTCGGGGAAATTGATGTGGCAATGGGAGTCTATATACATGGCGCGATTGTACGCGAGCGCCGCGCCGCTCGCCAGCGGACGGGGCGGCCGTCACGCCGGTGCGGCATACCGCCAGTTATGAAGCGAAAAGTATCCGGCTCAGGCGACGCGCTTGCCGACGATAATCAGGTCGCGCTCGATGCCGTCCAGGTTGGCCACCTTCGGCAAGTGCGCCCAGGTGGTGAAGCCGAACCTGGCGAACAGCGCCAGGCTCGGTGCATTGTGGCCGAAAATGAAGCCGAGCAGGCTATGCACGGCGATGCTGGGCGCAAAGGCGATCGCTTGTTCCAGGCAGTATTTGCCCAGCCCCTTGCCGCGCCAGGCTTCCGCCAGGTAGATCGACAGTTCCGCCGTGCCGGAATAGGCCGGCCGGCCATAGAAATTGGAATACGACATCCAGCCGAGGATTTCCGGCTGCGCGGAAGCGTCGCCGGCCGCTTCGAGCACCCACAGCGGGCGGCGCTCCGGGTTGTGCTCATGGAACCAGGCCAGGCGCGATTCGACCGAGACCGGTTCGGTATCGGCGGTCACTTCGCGCGAGGCGATGGTGCTGTTGTAGATGGCGACGATGGTAGGCAGATCGGCGAGCGTGGCAAGGCGGTGGCGGAACGCGGCGGTATTCGGCGGCATAGTTAATATTAAAGATAGGGGAAGTAAAAAGGCAGGTTGAGAAAAAAAAGGGGGTCAGAGCGTATGCGTGGCGCGTGAGGAGCGCAGGGCGGCGCCGAGGATTTCCTCGATGCGGGCGCGGGCGCGATGGCCGCTTTCGTCGTCGGGGAAATGCACGCCGATGCCTTGCGCCTTGTTATTATGGGCGCCCGCCGGCGTGATCCAGGCGACCTTGCCGGCGATCGGGTATTTGTTGGGATCGTCCATCAGCGCCAGGATCAGGTAGATCTCGTCGCCGATCTTGTAGGGCTTCTGGGTCGGCACGAACATGCCGCCATGCTTGAGGAAAGGCATGTAAGCCGCGTACAGCGCCGCCTTTTCCTTGATGGCGAGCGACAGCACCGTGGGCCGCGCGATCGGCACGGCGCCATTCACATCGGTCGGGCTGCCTGTCATAAACGTCCTTTCAAGCGCAACATGCCGCGTAGTCCAGCAGCATGTCCTCGATAAACAGCTTGGGCGAAAGCGGATGCTCGGCAATAGACCGGCGTTCGTTGGCGTTTTTGATCGCCGCCATCAAGCGGCTGATGTGCACCTTGCCGGCCAAACCTTCCAACTCCTTCCGGTAACGCGGGTAATAGCGGATGCTGCCCGCCAGTTTGTATGAAAAGACGTCATAAAGCCAGCGTTGCATACAAGAAACCAACGGTCCCAAAGGCGCTTTCTGCAACTTATCCGCCGTCTTCAACGCGCCTTCGACGCTGGGCTGGGCTAGCAATTGCAGCAAGGCTTCGGTATCTTCGCGGTTGCCGGTTTCGGCCTGGGCCAGCGCGGCCAGCGGCGCTCCGCCCTGCTCGCGCAACCAGCTATCGGCATCGGCCACGTTCTGGCCCTTGAGCCAGGCCAAGGCTTGCTCGTGGCTGGGCAGGGGCAAGGCGAATTTGCGGCAGCGCGACAGGATCGTCGGCAGCAGCCGGTCCAGGCTGTTCGAGGCCAGCAGGAACAAGGTGCCAGGCGGCGGCTCTTCCAGCGTTTTCAGCAGAGCGTTCGAGGCCGGCGTATTCAGCGCCTCGGCCGGATACAGCGCCACCACGCGCAAGCCCTGGCGGTGGGTCGAGATATTCATGAAGTCGGCCAGCGCGCGGATTTGCTCGATCTTGATGTCTTTCGAGGGCGCCTTGGTGGATTTCGCGGTTTTTTTAGCCGCGCCGTTACCGCTGTCGCCGTCGGCGCCCTCCTCGCCCTCGGCCGGCGGCTC
Organism: Janthinobacterium sp.; assembly: GCA_036009485.1. Classification (GTDB taxonomy): domain Bacteria; phylum Pseudomonadota; class Gammaproteobacteria; order Burkholderiales; family Burkholderiaceae_D; genus Janthinobacterium. The sequence continues at coordinate 656 of DASYLQ010000065.1, read as the reverse complement.
GTCTTCCAGCGCTTCCGGGCGCACGCGGCGGTAGTCGGGATGGTTTTGCTGGGAAAACCAGCCGCAGGAAGGGCATGCTCCGCAGGCATGGCCATCCGCGCCCAGGTTTTCGCACAGCAGCGACTGGGCGAAGCGCTCGATAAAGTCGGACTTGCCTATCCCGGCAGCGCCATGAAACAGGATCGCGTGCGGCATGCGCGGACGCAGCAGCTGCAACTGCCGCCAGGCGCTCTCTTGCCAGGGATATAGTGGACTACTCATGTATTCTTCTTTAAAACAGTAGCTTATGCAATATTATTAATGTCGATTCTTAATGGCCGGGCGTGCCGGTGGCCAGCAGCGTCTGCAAAATCCCCGCCAGCTGGACCTGGATCTCGGCGATGCCGCGGGTCGAATCGATGACGCGGAAACGCTGCGGAAATTGCGCCGCGCGGCGCAGGTATTCGGTGCGGGTGGCGGCGAAAAAATGCGCCTGCTCTTGCTCGAACTTGTCCAGCGAGCGGGTGGCATCGAGGCGCGCCCGCGCCACGTCCAGCGGCACGTCGAACAACAGCGTCAAGTCCGGCTGCAGGTCGGCATGCACCCATTGCTCCAGGGTTTCCATCTTGAAGCGGTCGAGACCGCGGCCGCCGCCCTGGTAGGCGAAGCTGGCGTCG
>DASYLQ010000064.1:0-6536 GCA_036009485.1 Janthinobacterium sp. | reverse complement strand
GGAGAATCGGCAGCTAACGATCTTTGCAAATTATAAACGAGTGGAACTGAATAAAGCAAAATAACCCAGAGCAACAATTTTCTTTTGTTGCATTTATCCCGATTCTCACCAATTGTCACATTTTGCAATCGCTTGAATTATTGAAAATAAACAAAAATATTCAATGACATGAGAAGCATCGGCCATTAAAAAACGGCAAAACCGGGCTCCACGCCGGGTGAGTAAAAAAATTGGCAGGGTACCGGATATTGAATATGAGTGAAGGAAGCGGGTCCGGTTACTGCGGCGATAAAAAAAGGGCGGAAATTCCGCCCTTTTTTCACTGCGCCATCCGCCCGGATCAGCTCAGGTTTTCCAGCCTGATCCTGGTGACGCTGCCGACCACCGTCGGCAGGGCTTCCATCCTGGCGATCGCCGCCTCGATATTTTTTTCCTGGGTCTGGTGGGTCAGCATGATGATGTCGGTCTGGGTCTCGCCTTCGGCCGGTTCCTTTTGCAGCATGGCGTCGATCGAGATGCCGCCGTCGGCCAGGATGCGCGTCAGGTCGGCCAGCACGCCCGGCAAGTCCGCCACATGCATGCGCAGGTAATAGCTGGTGGTGATCTCCGACATCGGCAGGATTTCGATGTCGGTCATCGCGTTCGGCTGGAACGCCAGGTGCGGCACGCGGTGCTCCGGGTCGGCCGTGGCCAGGCGCGTGATGTCGACCAGGTCGGCGATCACCGCCGACGCGGTCGGCTCGGCGCCGGCGCCCTTGCCGTAGTAGAGCGTGGCGCCGACGGCGTCGCCGTGCACCAGCACCGCATTCATCGCCCCCTCGACGTTGGCGATCAGGCGCTTGCTCGGGATCAGCGTCGGATGCACGCGCAGCTCGATGCCTTCGACGCCATTGACCGTGGCGCGGCGCGTGATGCCGAGCAGCTTGATGCGATAGCCCAGTTCCTCGGCGTAGCGGATGTCGATCGCCTGCAGCTTGGTGATGCCTTCCACGTGGGCCTTGGCGAACTGCACCGGGATGCCGAAGGCGATCGCCGACATGATGGTGGCCTTGTGGGCCGCGTCCACGCCCTCGATGTCGAAGGTCGGATCGGCCTCGGCATAGCCCAGCGCCTGCGCCTGTTTCAGCACGGTGGCGAAGTCCAGGCCCTTGTCGCGCATCTCGGACAGGATGAAGTTGGTGGTGCCGTTGATGATCCCGGCGATCCATTCGATGCGGTTGGCGGTCAGGCCTTCGCGCAGCGCCTTGATGATGGGGATGCCGCCGGCCACCGCGGCCTCGAACGCCACCATCACGCCCTTGTCCTGGGCGGCGGCGAAGATCTCGTTGCCATGCGTCGCCAGCAGCGCCTTGTTGGCCGTGACCACGTGCTTGCCGTTGGCGATGGCCCTCAAGACCAGCTCCCTGGCGATGCCGTAGCCGCCTATCAGTTCGATGACGATGTCGATCTCGGGATCGTCGACGATCAGCTTGCCGTCGGCGACCACCTTGCATGCGCCGCCGGTCAGTTCCGCGGCGCGCGCCGTATTCAGGTCGGCGACGGCGACGATCTCGATGCCGCGGCCGGCGCGGCGCTTGATTTCCGCCTGGTTGCGTTGCAAGACGTCGAAGGTGCCGGAGCCGACGGTGCCTATGCCTAACAGGCCTACTTTGATGGGTTTCATAAATCTTCTTGTCGTAGGCGCCGCCCTCTTGGCGGACGCCGGGTTGATCGGTTCACAGAGGCTGGAGAGCCCCTAGGCGAGGCTGTGGCGGCGGCGATAACCGTCGAGAAAGCGGGCGATGCGCCCGAACGCCTCTGTCATGTCGTCCGAGTTCGGCAGGAACACGACGCGGAAGTGATCCGGCGCGATCCAGTTGAATCCGGTGCCCTGGACGACCAGCACTCTTGCTTCTTCCAGCAATTCGTAGATGAATTGCTGGTCATCGAGGATCGGGTAGATCTTCGGGTCCAGCCGCGGGAACATGTACAGCGCCGCCTTCGGTTTGACGCAGCTGACGCCCGGGATCTCGGTCAGCAGCTTGTGCGCCAGGTCGCGCTGCCGCAGCAGGCGCCCGCCCGGCCCCACCAGGTCTTGTATGCTCTGGTAGCCGCCGAGCGCAGTCTGGATCGCAAACTGGCCCGGCGCATTCGCGCACAAACGCATCGAGGCGAGGATGTTCAAGCCTTCGATGTAATCCCTGGCATGGCGTTTTTCGCCCGACACCACCATCCAGCCGGCGCGGTAGCCGCAGGAACGGTAGTTCTTCGACAAGCCGTTGAAGGTAATGCACAGCACGTCGTCGGCCAGCGAGGCCAGGGACACGTGCCGGGCCTCGTCGTACAGCACCTTGTCGTAGATTTCGTCGGCGAAGACGATCAGCTGGTGCTGGCGCGCCAGCTCGATAATCTGCAGCAGCAGTTCGACCGGGTACAGCGCGCCGGTCGGATTGTTCGGGTTGATGACGACGATGGCGCGGGTGTTCGAATTGATCTTGCGGCGCATGTCCTCGATGTCGGGGAACCAGCCGGCCTGCTCGTCGCAGATGTAATGCACCGGATTGCCGCCGGACAGGCTGACGGCGGCCGTCCACAACGGATAGTCGGGCGCCGGCACCAGCACTTCGTCGCCGCTGTTGAGCAGCGCGTTCATGGACATCACGATCAGTTCCGAGGCGCCGTTGCCGAGGTAGATATCGTCGATGCCGACGCCGGCGACGCGCTTGCCCTGGGTGTAGTGCATGACCGCCTTGCGCGGCGCGAACATGCCCTTGGAATCGGTGTAGCCGGCGGCGCCGTGCAGGTTGAGGATCATGTCTTGGACGATCTCGTCCGGCGGGTCGAAGCCGAACACCGCCAGGTTGCCGATATTTAGCTTGGTGATCTTGTGGCCCTCTTCCTCCATCTGCCTGGATTTTTCCAGGACCGGGCCGCGGATGTCGTAGCAGACGTCCGCCAATTTGTTCGATTTCTGAATCGGTCGCAAAATAAATCCCTTTGGTGATGACGCGGCGCCGCGGCCCTTGCTGCTTTGCGAAAAGACCCATTCTGCCGAAAGCGTCCCATTTTATCAACCTTCTTGGGCCGTCCCGAAATGGGAAGCTGGCGGAAAACCGCTACAATGGCGCCTTCCGGACCGGCAGACCATCCGCGCCGGCCGATAGATCCGCCTGTTTATATACGCCATGAAGCTCCACGCCAGCTCCACCCAACAATATCAGACCGTCACCGGCTACGACGAAACCGGGGTCGAGATCAACGCCCGCCATGTCGGCCGCAGCCTGCTCGTCCTGCCGGAAACCGCGCCGTGCGACTGGCCCGTCGCCGCCTTCGAGGAATTGACCGAGGCGCACTTCGCGCCCATCCTGGCCGCTGCGCCGGACGTGGTCATCCTCGGCACCGGCGCGCGCCAGCGCTTTGTCCATCCAAAGCTGACGGCCGCGCTGACCATGCGCCGCATCGGCGTCGAGTGCATGGACAACAAGGCCGCCTGCCGCACCTACAATATCCTGATGGGCGAAGGCCGCAAGGTCTTGCTGGCCCTGATCATCGACCCGGCCACCGCCAGGGAGACCGCCGTCTGATGAACGACCTGCACAACAATAAAAAACTGGTCTGGTCGCTGCTCGCCGTATTTACCCTGGTCTGGCTGTACGTGCTCGGCGTGCGCACCCTGGTGCCGCCCGACGAGGGCCGCTACGCCGAGATGGCGCGCGAGATGTTCGCCAGCGGCGACTGGATCACCACGCGCCTGAACGGCATCAAGTATTTTGAAAAGCCGCCGCTGCAAACCTGGATGAACGCCCTGTCCTTCGCCGTTTTCGGTCTCGGCGAATGGCAGGCGCGCCTGTGGACCGGCTTGTGCGGCCTGCTCGGCGTAATGCTGACGGCCTACGCCGGCACCAAGGTGTTCGGCGGCCGCGCCGGCCTGTATGCCGGCCTGGTGCTCGGCTCCAGCCTGTACTGGGTCGTCTCGGGCCAGGTCGATTCGCTCGACATGAGCCTGTCGGCGATGATGGCGCTGTCGCTGTGCGCGCTGCTGATCGCCCAGCGCGACGAGGCCGCGGCGGCCGAACGGCGCAACTGGATGCTGCTGTGCTGGGCCGGCATGGCGCTGGCGGTGCTGGCCAAGGGCTTGATCGGCGTCGTGCTGCCGGGCGCGGTGCTGGTGCTGTACACGCTGGCCGCGCGCGACTGGGCCATCTGGACCCGCCTGCACCTGGGCAAGGGCCTGCTCGTGTTCTTCGCCATCGCCACGCCCTGGTTCGTGCTGGTCGGCCTGAAAAATCCCGAGCAGCCGCACTTTTTCTTCATCCACGAGCATGTCGAGCGCTTCCTGCTGAAGACCCACCACCGCGAAGGCGCCTGGTATTACTTCGTCCCCTTCCTGTTGCTCGGCATGGTGCCCTGGGTCGGCCTGCTGCCGCAAAGCCTGGCCGCCGCCGTACGCCGCGAGCCGGGCCGCCGCTTCCAACCGCGCATGCTGCTGCTGACCTGGGCCGTCTTCATCTTTTTCTTCTTCAGCTATTCCAGCTCCAAGCTGCCGGGCTACATCCTGCCGATATTCCCGGCGCTGGCGCTGATGGCGGCGGTGTACCTGGAATCGGCGCCGCGCCGCAGCCGCATGTTCGCGGCCGGCCTGATCGCCGCCGTCGGCCTGGCGGCGATGGCCGCCGTGCCCTGGCTGGCGCACATCGGCCAGCGCCCGAATGAAGAAACGGCGCTGATGCAGGCAGCCCAGCCCTGGCTGCTGTCGGCCGGCTTCAGCGCCGCCGCCCTGGCCATCCTGGCGCTGCTGCACGCGCGCCATATGCGCCGCGACATGATGGTGCTGAGCCTGGCCGGCGCCGGTTTCCTGTTCACCCAGCTGATCCTGGCCGGCTTCGAGCCCTACGGCCATTACCGCGCCGGCCTGGCGCTGGCGCCGGCCATCAAGGCCGAACTGGGCGCCGACACCAAAATCTACTCGGTCGGCACCTATGAGCAATCGCTGACCTTCTACCTGGGCCGCACCGTCACGCTGGTCGATTACTGGGACGAATTCAGCTTCGGCCTGGAACAGCAGCCAGCCTTGTCGATCCCGACGGTGGACGCCTTTGTCGCCCAGTGGACGCGCGACGCCGCCGCCGGCGTGCGCGACGTCGCCATCCTGCGCGAAGACATCTATCGCGCTCTGCTCAAACGCGGGGTGCCGATGCGCCTCGTCACCCAGGACACCCGGCGCATCGTCGTCGCCAACCAATAAACCATGAATATTGCTACTTTCGGCTTCATCATTACCGGCGTCCTCCTCAACGCCTTCGCCCAATTGCTGCTCAAGGCCGGCACCAATGCCGTCGGGGCGATCCACCTGACCGCGCAAAACTGGTTTTCCACCGGCCTGAAGCTGATGTTCCAGCTGCCCATCCTGGGCGGCCTGGCCTGCTATGCGGTGTCGCTGGTGGTGTGGATCATCGCCCTGTCGCGCGCCGACGTCACGCTGGCCTACCCGATGCTGTCGCTGGGCTACGTGGTCAGCGCCATCGGCGCCTGGATGTTCCTGGGCGAAGCCGTGTCGCCGCAACGCATCCTGGCGCTGGCGGTGATCGTCGTCGGCGTCGCCCTGCTGGCGCGCAGCTGAGTATGCGGAGACCAGCGGGTGGCGCCGTTTTTACGCTCGCCCAGGAGTATGCCCGGCAGAATTATTAACGCCCCGCCATCGATAAAGATTTAAAATAGCCGTTTGCCGGCGGCGCGTCCAGCGTTCGCGCCGGCCAGTAACAACGCACTGCGAGCGCACAGCGAGCGCACACCGAATAAAGAATGCCGAGAGAACCATGACCGCTGCCCTGCCTTTCCTGCCCTTTTCCAAACCCACCATCGACGAAGCGACCATCGCCGCCGTCGGCGACGTGCTGCGTTCCGGCTGGATCACCAGCGGCCCGAAAGTGGCGGCCTTCGAAGCGCAAATGAGCGAATACTTCGGCGGCCGGCCGGTGCGCACTTTCAATTCCGGCACCTGCACGATGGAGATCGCGCTGCGCATCGCCGGCATCGGCCCCGGCGACGAAGTCATCACCACGCCCATTTCCTGGGTCGCCACCGCCAACGTCATCATCGAAGTCGGCGCCACGCCGGTGTTCGCCGACATCGACCCGGTGACGCGCAACATCGACCTCGACAAGGTCGAAGCCGCCATCACGCCGCGCACCAGGGCCATCATCCCGGTCTACCTGTCCGGCCTGCCCGTCGACATGGACCGCCTGTACGCCATCGCCCAAAAATACAAGCTGCGCGTCGTCGAGGACGCGGCGCAAGCCTTCGGCTCGCACTGGAACGGTAAGCGCATCGGCTCCTTCGGCGACTTCGTCTCGTTCAGCTTCCAGGCCAACAAGAACATCACCACCGGCGAAGGCGGCTGCCTGGTCTTGAACAATGCCGAAGAGGCGCGCCTGGCCGAGAAATACCGCCTGCAGGGCGTGACGCGCAGCGGCGTGGACGGCATCGACGTCGACATCCTGGGCGGCAAGTACAACATGAGCGACATCCTGGCGACCATCGGCCTGGGCCAGATGAAG
>DASYLQ010000063.1:0-12332 GCA_036009485.1 Janthinobacterium sp. | reverse complement strand
CAGGCCGCCGCGCTGGGCCTGAGCATCGACCCGAACAATCCGCTGTACGCCGGCGACGCGGCGCCGCACGCCGACCTGGCGCAAGCGCCGGAACAGGACTTTGGCGCCGCCGCCGCACCTTCCCATGCCGGCGCCGCCGCGCTGACCGACCTGGACCTCGATCTGCACCATCAGCATCAGGAAGAAGCGGCGCCGGCCGCCACCGGCAATGAGGGCCTCGATTTTGGCCGCGATGCGGCGCAGGAAACCGCGCTGCCGACGCCGGCCTCGGTCGCCAGCGAAAGCGACGCCGACCACTTCCTCGATTTCGACCTGGGCGGCCTGAGTTTCGAACCGATATCGACCGGCGCACCGATCGCCATGCCCGGCCCGGCGGAAACGGCAGCGGCGGCGCCGGCGGAACCGTCGTTCGACCTGGACTTCCATCTGCCGCCGGACTATCCATCGCCGGCCTCGGCCTCGGCTTCGAGCAAGGCCGAGCCGCTGGATGAGGACATGGACTTTGCTCTCGACCTGCCGGCAGAACTGGGCGGACATGCGGCGCAGACGGCGATTGCGCCTGCCGGCACGATTGCACGGGAGCCGGTAGCCGATCCGTTGACGGATCTGGATGCGATGGATTTCGACTTGCCTGAAAGCCCAGCCGCCGCCTCCTTTGCAAGCCCGGTTGCGGCGACATCGCCCGCCGAGCCGGCCGGCCTGGAGCTGGAAGACTTCCTGGCGGAACAGGAAACGGCGCCGACGCCGGCCATCCCGGCCACCCCGGCCGAGGCCGCCGACGCGCCTGAGTTCGACCTGTCCGGCATCGACCTCGACCTGGACACGGCCGGGGCCGCTCCTGCGGCCGATGGCGCCGCCGACGAAGCGCTGTCGGCCGTCCACATGGAAATGGATACCAAGCTCGACCTGGCTATCGCCTACCAGGAAATCGGCGACAAGGAAGGCGCGCGCGAGTTGATCGACGAAGTCATCAAGGACGGCAGCGACGAGCAAGTCGCCAAGGCCAATTCGATGCGGGCGCTGCTGGGATAGGGGTATATATATAAGGGCATGCCAAGGGGGGTATGCCAAGGGCATGCCAAGGGCATGCTTGCGCAGCCCGAGCCCGCCCCGGCGTCGACTGTATAATGCGTCGAGGCAGACTTTCATATTGGACAGGAATTGAAACGGATCGCATTGGGTGTCCAGTACGACGGTACGGCATGGCATGGTTATCAAAAGCAAGAGGACGGCCACACGGTGCAGGACCGGCTTGAATTCGCGCTCAAGGAATTCGCCCGCACAGACCTGGCCACCACTTGCGCCGGCCGCACCGATACCGGCGTGCATGCGCTGGAACAGGTCGTGCATTTCGATACCGAGCTGACGCGCCCGCAGCATTCCTGGGTGCGCGGCGTCAACGCCTTCTTGCCGCCCTCGATCGCGGTGCGCTGGGCCAAGGAAATCACCCCCGATCCGGACGACGATTTCCACGCCCGCTTCAGCGCCCGTTCGCGCACCTATCATTACGTCCTGTATAACAATCCGACCCGTTCGCCGCTGCTGGAAGGCCGCGCCGGCTTCGCCTTCCGCCCGCTCGATCTCGCGCCGATGCGCCGGGCCGCCGCCTGCCTGATCGGCTGGCACGATTTTTCCGCCTTCCGCTCCTCGCAATGCCAGGCCAAGTCGCCGGTCAAGCTGATGCATGAAGTGAGCATGGAACGCCGCGGCGAACTGCTGGTGTTTACCATCCGCGCCAACGCCTTTTTGCACCACATGGTGCGCAACCTGGTCGGCTCGCTGATCTATATCGGCATCGGCAAGCATCCGCCGGAATGGCTGAAAGAGGTGCTGGAAGGGCGCGACCGCAACGACGCCGCGCCCACCTTCATGCCGGACGGCCTGTACCTGGCGAAAATCGATTACGATCCGAAATGGGGCTTGCCGCAAGAGGCGTCCAGCCCCTTGCCCTGGTTTTAAGGAGGAGGCAGCATGCAACGCACGCGCATCAAGATCTGCGGCCTGACCCGGCCCGGGGACGTGGCGGCGGCCGTGGATTGCGGCGCCGACGCGCTCGGCTTCGTGTTTTATCCATCCAGCCCGCGCTACGTCACGCCGCGCAAGGCGGCCGAACTGATGTCGGCCTTGCCGCCCTTCGTGTCGACGGTGGGCTTGTTCGTCAACGCCAGCGTCGACGAGGTGGCGACGGCCGGGCGCATCGCGCCGCTGTCGACGCTGCAATTCCACGGCGATGAAACGCCCGAGCACAGCGCCAGGCTGGCGGAGGCCGCGAAGCGCCCCTTCATGCAGGTATTTCGCGTCAAACCGGACACCACCGCCGCCGATTTGCTAGAATACGAAAGGTTATACCGCGCCGCCAGCACTTTGTTCTCCGGTCTGTTGCTCGACACCTTTGTCGATGCCTATGGCGGCGCAGGAAAGGTATTTGATTGGTCTCTCATCCCAAAAGAACTCGCGCCTCGGGTCGTTTTAAGTGGTGGCTTGAGCGTACACAACGCGACTGACGCGGTGCTGCGCGTGCGCCCTTACGCCGTCGACACCAGCAGTGGCGTCGAAGCGTCCAAGGGCATCAAGGACGCCCGCAAGATAGGCGCTTTCATCGGCGCCATCCGTGCGGCCGATGCCATCATCGATAGAGAGAATTCCCATGACAGCCAAACCTGACAGCACCAGCGGCGCCGCCGCATTGTTCCACGCCGCCGATTACCAGTTGCCCGACGCCACAGGCCATTTCGGCGCCTATGGCGGTTCCTTCGTCGCCGAAACGCTGACCTACGCCCTGGCCGAACTGAAGGCCGCCTATGAAAAATACAGCCACGATCCGGCATTCCTGGAAGAGTTCCGCTACGAGTTGAAGCACTTCGTCGGCCGTCCTTCGCCGATCTACCACGCCAAGCGCTGGTCGGAGCAGGCCGGCGGCGCGCAAATCTATTTCAAGCGCGAAGACTTGAACCACACCGGCGCCCACAAGATCAACAACGTCATCGGCCAGGCCCTGCTGGCCAAGCGCATGGGCAAGCCGCGCATCATCGCCGAAACCGGCGCCGGCCAGCACGGCGTCGCCACGGCCACCATCTGCGCCCGCTTCGGGCTCGAATGCGTGGTCTACATGGGCATCGACGACGTCAAGCGCCAGGCGCAAAACGTCTACCGCATGAAGCTGCTGGGCGCCACCGTCGTGCCGGTCGAATCCGGATCGCGCACGCTGAAGGACGCGCTCAACGAAGCGATGCGCGACTGGGTCACCAATGTTGAAAACACCTTTTACATCATCGGCACCGTGGCCGGGCCGCATCCGTATCCGATGATGGTACGCGACTTCCAGTCGGTGATCGGCGAGGAATGCCTGGTGCAGATGCCGGAAATGACCGGGCGCCAGCCCGACTACGTGCTGGCCTGCATAGGCGGCGGCTCGAATGCGATGGGGATTTTCTATCCCTATATCGATGAAAAGAACGTCAAGCTGATCGGCGTCGAGGCGGCCGGCGAGGGCCTGGCCTCGGGCAAGCATTCGGCCTCGCTGACGGCCGGCTTCCCGGGCGTCCTGCACGGCAACCGCACTTATCTGCTGCAGGATGCGAATGGCCAGATCATCGAGACGCATTCGGTCTCGGCCGGCCTGGACTATCCCGGCGTCGGCCCGGAACACGCCTGGCTGAAGGATTGCGGGCGCGCCCAGTACGTCACGATCACCGACGACGAAGCGCTGGCGGCCTTCCACGACTGCTGCCACATCGAGGGCATCATCCCGGCGCTGGAATCGTCGCACGCGCTGGCTTACGCGGCCAAGCTGGCGGCCACCCTGCCGAAGGACCAGATCATCCTGGCCAACCTGTCCGGCCGGGGCGACAAGGACATGCATACGGTGGCTGAGCGGATGGGGCTGAACTTCAGTTGATATTTTCAAGCTGAGACCAGTGTGGCCGGTTGCGCGTGCAGCCGGCTGTAGCCTTCCCATCCCATCCATTAAAAGAGAGTCTATCCATGTCCAGAATTACCCCAACCTTTGCCGCCTTGGCTGAACAAAAGAAAACCGCCCTGGTCACCTTCATCACGGCCGGCGACCCCGCGCCCGGGATGACGGTGCCGCTGATGCATGCGCTGGTCGACGGCGGCGTCGACATCCTCGAACTCGGCGTGCCGTTTTCCGACCCGATGGCCGAAGGCCCGGTGATCCAGCGCGCCTGCGAGCGGGCGCTGAAGTTCGGCATCGGCATCCACGACGTCTTTGCCTATGTGCGCGAATTCCGCCAGACCAACCAGACCACCCCGGTGGTGCTGATGGGTTACGCGAATCCGATCGAACGCATGGGGCAGGGCGCCTTTATCGAGGCGGCCGGGGCGGCCGGCGCCGACGGCGCCATCGTGGTCGACTATCCTCCCGAGGAGTGCGAGGCGTTCGCCGCGGCCATGCGCGGCGCCGGACTCGACCTGATCTTCCTGCTGGCGCCGACCTCGACCGACGAGCGCATCGCCCAGGTGGCGAAGGTCGGCGGCGGCTTCAGTTATTACGTCTCGCTCAAGGGCGTGACGGGCGCCGGCCATATCGATACCGTGGAAGTGGCGCAGCGGCTGGCGGCGATCCGCCGCCACGTCAAGCTGCCGATCGGCGTGGGCTTCGGCATCCGCGACGCCGCGACGGCGAAGGCGGTGGCCGAGGTGGCCGACGCAGTCGTCATCGGCAGCCGCATCATCCAGGAAATCGAAAATACGCCGAAGGAAGGCGCGGTGGCGGCGGTGCGGACTTTCGTGGCCGGCATTCGTGCGGCGCTCGATTCCGGCAAGCCGGCCTAGTCCTTGCGACGGCCTGAAATAATATTAAAATATTAATTTTAAGGGTGCAAAGTTCGACAGCCGACGCCTAAACGGCTACACTACCGCCACTCAATGAGCTGAACCTTGGTGAACCAGGTTTATCTTGGCTGCAACAGATTCCGGCCCTGCGTGGCCTTAGGAGAAAAATAATGAGTTGGTTGGAAAAACTGCTGCCCCCGCGCATACAGCGTTCGGACGCCGCGGCGCGCAAGACGATGCCGGAAGGCCTGTGGGTCAAGTGCCCGTCGTGCGAAGCCGTGCTGTACCGCACCGATCTGGAATCGAACCTGCACGTCTGCCCGAAATGCAGCCACCACATGCGCATCCGCGCCCGCGAACGCCTCGACAGCCTGCTCGACGCCGGCGGCCGCTACGACATCGGCCAGGAAATCCTGCCGGTCGATACGCTCAAGTTCAAGGACAGCAAAAAATACCCCGACCGCCTGAAGGCGGCGATGGAAGGCACCGGCGAGACCGACGCCCTGATCGTCATGGGCGGCGCCATCATGAGCTTGCCGGTGGTGGTGGCCTGCTTTGAATTCGAATTCATGGGCGGCTCGATGGGCTCGGTCGTGGGCGAGCGTTTCGTGCGCGGCGCCCAGATCGCGCTGGAACAGAAAGTGCCGTTCATTTGCATCACCGCCACCGGCGGCGCGCGCATGCAGGAAGGCTTGCTGTCCCTGATGCAGATGGCCAAGACCACGGCCATGCTGACCAGATTGACGGGAAAGAAACTGCCTTTCATCAGCGTGCTGACCGACCCGACCATGGGCGGCGTCTCGGCCTCGTTCGCCTTCATGGGCGACGTCGTCATCGCCGAACCGAAGGCGCTGATCGGCTTCGCCGGCCCGCGCGTGATTGAAAACACCGTGCGCGAAAAACTGCCCGAAGGTTTCCAGCGCGCCGAGTTCCTCGTCACCAAGGGCGCCGTCGACATGATCGTCGACCGCCGCAAGATGCGCGAAGAAATCGCCCGCCTGCTGGCCCTGCTGCAAAACCAGGCCGCCGAGGTGCTGGCCTGAGGTGCCGGCCCGGTTTTGACCGAGTACGGTATGCCGGTCTTGAAATAGTTTGGTATGTCGTCACATGCATGCGCGCCACCCGTCCAATGTTCGACGGCGCGCATGCCGCTCCCTTCCAGAACTCTTTCCATGCAAACTCTCCCCACCACACTGCCGGAATGGCTCGCCATGCTGGAAAGCCGGCATGCCGAAACGCAGATCAATATGGGCCTGGAGCGCGTGCGCGCCGTCAAGGAACGCATGGCGCTGCAATTCGCCTGTCCCGTCATCATGGTCGCCGGCACCAACGGCAAGGGCTCGACTTGCGCGATGCTGGAATCGATCCTGCTGCGCGCCGGCTACAAGGTCGGCCTGTACATCAAGCCGCACTTCCTCGACTTTAACGAGCGCGCCCGCGTCGGCGGGGAAATGGCTTCGGACGAAGCGCTGGTGGCCAGCTTCACGGCCGTCGAAGCGCAGCGCGGCGACACGCCGCTGACGTATTTCGAGTTCACCACCCTGGCCATCATGCACTTGCTGGCCGCAGCAGGGCTCGATGCGGTGATCCTCGAGGTCGGCCTGGGCGGGCGCCTGGACGCCGTCAACGTCATCGACGCCGACGTCGCCATCGTCACCAGCGTCGACATCGACCATACCGATTACCTGGGCGACACGCGCGAAGCGATCGGCTTTGAAAAGGCCGGCATCTTTCGCGCCGGCAAACCGGCCATTTGCAGCGACCCGGTGCCGCCGGCCTCGCTGCTGGCGCATGCCGAGGCGATCGGCGCCGACTTGTGGCTGCTGGGCCGCGACTTCAATTATTCGGGCGACCAGCAGCAGTGGAACTATGGCGGCCGCGCCCAGCGCCGCAACTCCCTGGCTTACCCCAGCCTGCGCGGCGCCAACCAGATCCTCAACGCCAGCGCCGCGCTGGCCGCGCTGGAGGCGCTGAAACTGGTCTTGCCGGTCGGCGCGCAGGACGTGCGCAGCGGCCTGGTGATGGTCGAACTGCCGGGCCGTTTTCAGGTCTTGCCGGGCCGGCCCACCGTCATCCTCGACGTCGCCCACAATCCGCACGCGGCCGCCGCCTTGAACCAGAATCTCGGCAATATGGGTTTCCATCCATATACCTACGCCGTGTTCGGCAGCATGCACGACAAGGATATCGACGGCGTCCTGGCGGCCATGGCCGAGCATGTCGACCATTGGTGTCTGACCGGCTTGCCGTCGGCGCGCGCGGCCGGCGCTGCCGAGCTGGCGGCCAAGGTGCGGTTAATGTTGTCAGATAAAAAAGATGGCGCCGAACATAGCGTGAATATTTTTGCCGATCCCGCCGCGGCGTTCGCAAATGCAACGAGCCGGGCCGGCGAGAATGATAGAATTGTGGTCTTTGGATCTTTCCTGACGGTCGCCGGCGTGATGACGGCCAGAAAATCCGCGCTGCACTGAGCTTGCTGCACTGAGCTTATTTCTGTTCCTTCACTGTTTCGCTACTGACGACCACGCATGGGCTTGTTCTCGTTCCTTAATAAAAACAAGCAAGAATCCACTGCCGAAGACAGTGGTTATTATTCCGCCGACGATTCGGCAGCGACCGCGCAGGCGCGTTCGAAGCGCGCTTCCAATGCCGGCGGTGGCGGCGTTGCGCGGCGCGGCGCCAAGCCGGCCGCCGATCCCGTCTTGCCCGAAAAGAAACGCGCGCGCCGCCGCCTGGTCGGCGCCATCGCCCTGGCCCTGGCCGTGGCGGTCGGCTTGCCGATGATCCTCGATTCGGAACCGAAACCGCTGGCGTCCGACATCGCCATCCAGATCCCGTCCAAGGACAAGCCGGCCGCCGCCGCGGACGCCGCAGCGCCGCCGTCGTCGAGGGTGGCCGCCAACGCCGCGCTCGACCAATCCGAGGAAATCGTCGCGCCGCCGCCGAATCCCGCTCCCGCTCCCGCTCCCGCTCCCGCTCCCGCTCCCGCTCCCGTCCCCGCCGCCAAGCCGGCCCAGGCTCAGGCTGTTGCGCCGGCGCCCGCCGTCGCCGACGTGAAAACCCATGCCGAGCCGGCCGCCAAAGCGGCCAGACCCAAGCCCGACGCGGACAGCGCCGACCAGGCCAAAGCCAAGGCCGAACCGCGGCACGATAGCAAGCCGGCCGAGGTGAAAGCCGCCGAAGTCAAACACGAAAGCAAACCGGCCGAAAAAGCCGCCAAGGCCGAAGAAAAACCGTCTTCCAGCGCCGACGACGACGCCCGCGCCCTGGCCATCCTCGAAGGCAAGCCTGCCGCCAAACCGGCCGAAGCGCCCACCCGCTTCGTGGTGCAGGTCGCCGCGCTGGCGACCCAGGACAAGGTCGACGAGTTGCAGGACAAATTGAAGGAAGCCGGCATCAAGTCGTACACGCAGAAATTTTCGACCCCGTCGGGCGAGCGCACGCGCATCCGCGTCGGCCCGCTGAGCAAGGAAGAGGCTGAAAAAGTGCGCGCCAAGCTGAGCAAGATCGGCTTGAACGGCAGCCTGATGCCGGCCTGATGTCGCGAGGGTGGCTGCGTGACCATTTTTGACTACATCGTGCTGTTCATCCTGATTTCCTCGGTGGTCATCAGCACCTTGCGCGGCCTGGTCAAGGAAGTGCTGTCGCTGGTCAGCTGGGTCATCGCCTTTGTCGTCGCGAATGCCTACGGCGCGGCGCTGGCGAAATTGCTGCCGGCGCTGATCCCCGGCGAGATCGTGCGCTTGCTGATCTCCTTCGTCATCTTGTTTCTCGGCGTGCGCATCTTGATGGGCCTATTGACGATGGCGGTCGACGCGCTGGTCAGCGCCAGCGGCATGACGCTGGCCGACCGCGGCCTCGGCGGCTTGTTCGGCTTGGCGCGCGGCCTTGTAATCGTGTTGGCCGGCGTCATATTGTGTGGCATGACGTCAATCCCGCAACAGGGTTTTTGGAAACACGCCCTACTCAGTCCGCTTGCCGAGGCGGGGGCGCGCACCATCAAGCCTTATTTGCCGGCCGCTTATGCCCAACACGTGCAATTTTGAATTTTTGTTTCAATCAATCAGTTTGACCCCCCAGTTTAGGAGCACACCATGTGTGGCATCGTCGGCGTCGTTTCCCACCAACCTGTCAATCAACTGCTGTATGACGCCTTGCTGCTGCTGCAGCACCGCGGCCAGGATGCGGCAGGAATCGCGACCAATCACAGCAGTATGTTTTCCATGCACAAGGCCAATGGCCTGGTGCGTGACGTTTTCCGCACCCGCAATATGCGTACGCTGCAGGGCAATTCCGGCATCGGCCATTGCCGCTATCCGACCGCCGGCTCGTCCAGCGAAGAGGAAGCGCAGCCGTTCTACGTCAACGCGCCCTACGGCATCACCCTGGCGCACAACGGCAACCTGACCAACTGGGAACAGTTGAAGAGCGAGATGTTCAAGAACGACCGCCGCCACATCAACACGGATTCCGACTCGGAAGTCTTGTTGAACGTGCTGGCGCACGAAATCCAGAAAGCCACCACCGGCCTGTCGCTGGATCCGGATGCGATCTTCAAGGCCGTCACCGTGCTGCACCGGCGCGTGCGCGGCGGTTACGCCGCCGTGGCGCAGATCGCCGGGGTCGGCTTGCTGGCCTTCCGCGACCCGCACGGCATCCGTCCGCTCTGCCTCGGCATCAATGAAACCGAAGAGGGAGTGGAATACATGGTCGCCTCCGAATCGGTGGCGCTGGAAGGCATGGGCTTCCACTTCGTGCGCGACATCGCGCCGGGCGAAGCCGTCTTCATCGACGCCGACAAGCAATTGCATGCGCGCCAGTGCGCCGCCAATCCGAGCCTGAACCCCTGCCTCTTCGAATTCGTCTACCTGGCCCGTCCCGACTCCGTCATCGACGGCGCCTCGGTCTACGCCACGCGCCTGAAAATGGGCGAGTACCTGGCCGAGAAGATCCGCCGCGAAATCCCCGAAGGCGGCATCGACGTCGTCATGCCGATCCCGGATTCCTCGCGTCCCGCCGCGATCCAGCTGGCGCTGGCCCTGAACATCGAATACCGCGAAGGCTTCATCAAGAACCGCTACATCGGCCGCACCTTCATCATGCCGGGCCAGGCCGCGCGCAAGAAATCCGTGCGCCAGAAGCTCAACGCCATCGTTTCCGAATTCAAGGACAAGGTCGTGCTGCTGGTCGACGATTCCATCGTGCGCGGCACCACCAGCCGCGAAATCGTGCAGATGGCGCGCGAGGCCGGCGCCAGGAAAGTCATCTTCGCCTCGGCCGCGCCGCCGGTGATCTACCCGAACGTGTACGGCATCGACATGCCGACCCGCGACGAGTTGATCGCCTACGGCCGCACCGCGGAAGAAGTCTGCCGCGAGATCACCGCCGACGCCCTGGTCTACCAGGACCTGGACGCGCTGAAGCAGGCGGTCACCGACGTCAACCCGGAACTGACCAGCTTTGAAGCTTCGTGCTTCGACGGTATCTACATCACCGGCGACGTCTCGCGCGACTACCTCGACCGCCTCGAATATGCGCGCCACCATCCGACCAAGGCGGCGCCGCTCGAAGACACCGGCCGCTCGCAGTTGAACCTGAACCTGGCGACATCGGAATAAGGATGGCGCGCCCGGCGCCAGAGACGGCGCCGGGCTTTTTTTTTATACGATCATGAACAAAAAATACGGCTTCACCACCACCATCGTCCACGGCGACCGCCAGAAAGCGGTCGAATTCGGCTCGCTGCACCGCCCCATCCACACTTCCGTCACCTTTGAATACGCCGACGCGCGCCAGCTGGCGTCGGTCTTCCAGGGCAGGGAGCCCGGCTACCGCTACGGCCGCCAGGGCAACCCGACCGTGGCGGCGCTGGAAGACAAGGTGACGCGCATGGAAGACGGCTTGTCCAGCATCGGCTTCGCCACCGGCATGGGCGCCATCGGCGCCGTGTTCCAGGGCTTGCTGCGCGCCGGCGACCACGTCGTCTCATCCTCCTTCCTGTTCGGCAATACCAACAGCCTGTGGCAAACCGTGGCCGGGCAGGGCGTGGACGTGGCCTTTGTCGACGCCACCGACGCCGCCCAGGTCGAGGCGGCGCTGACGCCGGCCACCCGCCTGGTGTTCGTCGAAACCATCGCCAACCCGCGCACCCAGGTGGCCGACCTGAAGAAAATCGGCGAACTGTGCCGGGCGCGCGGCATCCTCTACGTGGTCGACAATACGATGACCACGCCGTATCTGTTCCGGCCCAAGTCGGTGCATGCCGGCCTGGTGGTCAATTCGCTGACCAAGTCGATCGGCGGCCACGGCAACGCGCTGGGCGGCTGCCTGACCGACACCGGCGTGTACGACTGGAGCGGCTTCCCGAATATCTACCCGAACTATAAAAAGGCGGCGCCGCAGCAGTGGGGCATGGCGCAGATCCGCGCCAAGGGCTTGCGCGATTTCGGCGCCTCGCTGGGACCGGAAGCGGCCCACCATATCGCCGTCGGCGCCGAGACGCTGGCGCTGCGCATGGAGCGCACCTCGGCGAATGCGCTGGCGCTGGCGCGCATGCTGGAAGCCGACGGGCGCGTCGCCGCCGTCCATTATCCCGGCTTGCCCTCGCATCCGCAGCATGCGCTGTCGACCGAGCTGTTCCGCAGCTATGGTTCGCTGCTGAGCTTTGAATTAAAGGAGGGCATCGATTGCTTCGATTTCCTCGACCATTTGAAATTGGGCATTTCGACCAGCAACCTGGGCGATAACCGGACCCTGGTGATTCCAGTGTCGCACACGATTTTCTACGAGATGGGCGCCGAGCGACGCGCCTCGATGGGCATCGCCGAATCGCTGATCCGGGTCTCGGTCGGCATCGAGGATACAGCGGATTTGCTGGAAGACTTCAGCCAGGCGCTGGAAGCGGTGCCCGGCTAATCGGTAACCCCGGCTTGCGTGGCCTGCGTCCAGGTGGTGTCGAGAACCGTAGCGAGCAAGCCCGGGATATAACGTCGCGCGTTGAGTAGCGGAGCCGTACGCAGGTACGGTGAGCAACGGATACGCGAGAGCGGGCTGGCAGTAGCTTATCGGCACCACCTAAGTACTCGTTCAGAAATCAGTGCGGAATTTTGGCGAACATAGCCGGATGTGATACAAGGCGCCCGTTGCGACGCAGTGCGAGCACTGCTAGCGGCGGGCAACGCAGTAGCGCGCCGGTTATGGAAGACAAAAAACACAGTTATTTTTGAACGGGTACTTAGAGCCTGTTCCAGTAGGGAGGCGGCAGCGGATGGCGATGCCCGGTGAGCGCGGACCAGGCGGGAGGAGGACGCATGGCTGGCCATGCTACGACGAGCAACGCCGTCCCCGCTCGCCAGGCGCGCCAGCAGCGACGCATTACCTACTGGAATAGGCTCTTAGTGCCAGCTGCGCAACAAGCCTACGGCCAGCCCTTCCAGCGCGAATTCATCTTCCGGATTGACGGTGATGACCTTGAAGTCCGAATTTTCCGGGAATAGCTCGATCAGCGCGCCGGTCTTTTTATAGCGCTTGACCGTCAC
>DASYLQ010000062.1:0-4088 GCA_036009485.1 Janthinobacterium sp. | reverse complement strand
CTGGTGGGTCTTCGTCGGCGTGCTGCTGATCGGTTTCGCCCTGACCGACGGCTTCGACTTTGGCGTCGGCATCTGCCTGCCCTTCATCGGCAAGACCGACAGCGAACGGCGCGTCATGCTCAACACCATAGGCGCCACCTGGGAAGGCAGCCAGGCCTGGCTGATCCTGGCCGGCGGCGCGCTGTTCGCCGCCTGGCCCATCGTGTATGCGACGGCGTTTTCCAGCTTCTATGTCGCCATCCTGCTGCTGTTGTTCTCGCTGTTTTTCCGTCCGGTCGGCTTCGATTACCGCAGCAAACTGGCCGACCCGCGCTGGCGTAGCGCATGGGACTGGGCCCTGTTCACCGGCGGCTTTGTGCCGCCCCTCATCTTTGGCATCGCCTTCGGCAACCTGCTGCAGGGCGCGCCCTTCCACTTCGATGCGAGCATGCGCGTCGAATTCCTCGGCAATTTGCTGACCTTGCTGAACCCCTTCGCCCTGCTGGCCGGTGCGCTCAGCCTGGCGATGCACATCATGCACGGCGCCGCCTTCCTGCATCAGAAAACCGAGGCCGCCATCGCCGAGCGTGCCCGCAAGACGGCCATCGTCGCCGCCGTCGTCACCGTGGCGCTGTTCGCGCTGGCCGGCGTCTGGGTCGCCACCGGCATCGCCGGCTACCGCATCACCTCCATGCCGGACGTCAACTCGGCCTTCGAGCCCATGCTGAAAACCGTGGTGCGGGCGCCGGGCGCGTGGATGGACAACTATGCGCGCTGGCCGCTGACGATGATCCTGCCGCTGGCGGCCGGCGCCGGCGCCCTGCTGTGCGCGCTGTTCAGCGCCCGGCGCCGTCCCTTGCCGGCCTTCCTGGCCAGCGGCGCCACGCTGGCCGCCATCATCCTGACGGCCGGCTTCGCCATGTTCCCCTTCGTCTTGCCGTCGTCGCTGGAACCCGGCCACAGCCTGACCATGTGGGACGCCGTCTCCAGCGAAAAAACCCTGGGCGTGATGTTCTGGGTGGTGATGCTCGGCCTGCCCCTGGTGCTGGCTTACACCAGCTGGTGCTATCGCGTCATGGGCGGCAAGGTCACGCTGAAAGACATCCACGACAATGAACACACGGCGTATTAGTAACTATTCCTCACTTATTTAACAGGAGCATCGTATGTGGTATTTCGCCTGGATTCTGGGCATTAACCTGGCCGCGGCGGTCGCCGTGTTGAACGCAATGTACCTGGAGGCAAGTTATACCTCAGGCGAGCGCGACGAGAAGGCCACGCTGGCCAGCTTCGTCAACGCCGCTCGCGCCGACGAGGCGAGGCGCCGGCCTTAAGGAAGGATGCGGCCGCCGGTGGCGGCCGCGGTATGCTACATTCTCGCCTTTGCGCAAACCGGCCGCCGGCACCACCCTATGCCTTCCCTGAAGTATCTGAGCGCCTATTCCGAACAGACCCTGCAACAGGTGAGTTCGCTGATCGCCCAAAACAAACTGGGCGCCGTACTCAGCCAGCGCTATCCCAAGGCCCACGATGTGCGCACCGACAAGGCGCTGTACGACTATGTTCAGGAATTGAAAAGCGAACACTTGCGCAACGCCGAGCCGATCAACAAGGTGGCCTTCGACAGCAAGATCCATGTGATCCAGCACGCGCTCGGCCTGCATACGGCGATTTCGCGGGTCCAGGGCGGCAAGCTGAAAGCGAAACACGAAATCCGCGTGGCGACGCTGTTCAAGCAGGCGCCGCTGGAATTCCTGCGCATGATCGCCGTGCATGAACTGGCCCACGTCAAGGAAAAGGAGCACGACAAGGCCTTCTACAAGCTGTGCTCTTACATGGAACCGAATTATCACCAGTATGAATTCGACCTGCGCCTGTACCTGACGCATCTGGACCTGGCCGGCGAGCGCCTGTGGTAAGTGGTAAGTCCGCGCCTCAAGCCCGGGCCGGGAGCCTGAAGCGCTGCAGCAAGGCTTGCGCGTCGCGCTCGACCATCATCAGCCCCAGGTGTTCGGTCTTCACAAAACCCTGTCCGTGGGCGTGGCGGACAAAGGCCGCCAGCGCGTCGTAGAAACCGTCGACGTTCAGCAAGCCGATCGGCTTTTGATGGATGCCCAGTTGCGACCAGGTCAGCATCTCGAACAATTCCTCCAGCGTGCCCATGCCGCCCGGCATGGCGATGAAGCCATCCGACAGTTGCGCCATCATGGCTTTGCGCTCATGCATGTCCTTGACGATGAACTGGCGCGTCAGGCCGGTATGCCCCACTTCGCGCTCCACCAATTGCTTCGGGATCACGCCCGTCACTTCGCCGCCCAGGCGCAACATTTCATCGGCGATCACGCCCATCAAGCCAACCTTGCCGCCGCCATACACCAGGGCGATATTGTCAGCGGCCAGGCCACGCGCCATGGCTTTGGCCGCTTCCGCATATACCGGGCTGACGCCGGGATTGGCGCAGCAATAGACACAAATCGATTTCGTCACGTAAATTCCTTATTCAAAAATCGGGAAGCCGACAAACCGTCGCGAGCAAGCCTGATATCGTGTTGAGTAGCGGAGCCGTACGTAGGTACGGTGAGCAACGGAGACGCGAGAGCGGGCTGCGCAGTAGATTTGTCGAGCTTCCTTATTCGGACAGTTCTTCCTTCGCCGCCTCGACGTCGAGGCGCTCCCTGGCATCGAGCGCCCTGCACTCGGCCGCCTCTTCGAACAGGCCGAGCGACTCGGCCATCTTCTTGTCGCCTTCCAGCATGATCAAGGCGCGCGCATATTCGATGCGGGCGATCGCCGAATCGTGGTTCAGCGCCAGCGCCGTGCGGAAATGCCTGAAGCCTTCCTCCCGTTTCACGCCATACGTCAGCGCGCCTATCATGGAGCCGACCTTGTCGATGATTTCGGCATGGAACACGCCCAGCGCCACATGCACATCGGCATGCGTGGGCGCCAGGGTCAGCGTCTGGTTCAGGCTGTCCGCGACCTTGCCGCCTATGCCCTGGCCCAAGGCCTTGAGCACCGAATATTTCTGCGCATGGCGCCCCAGCGCGTAGGCATGCCAATACCAGGCGGCGGGATTGTCGGGCTGCTCGGCCTGGTGACGCTCGCAGCGCTCGGCCACTTCCTCGAAGGTGGCGATTTTTTTCTCGTCGTCGGTTTCCAGGTAGGTCGCGTAAATGCAGGTCGCCTTGTGCGCCAGCGCATAGCCGGCCGGACCGAGATCCAGGCCCTGGCGCGCGGCCGATTCGAAATCGCCGGCATGGTAGGCAATCCACGCGCGCTGCAAGGCGATTTGCGCGGGAAACGGTTCGGCATCGCCGGCATGCAGCCTGGCCCAGAATTTTTCCAGACGTTCAGGGGTGTACACATAAGCCGGGCTGGGATAAGGAAAACGATGCCATGCCATGGGCGCTCCTCAATTCAATTGTTTGAGATACTCTTCCGACAGCTTTTGAAACAATAGCCGGGTTTCATTGCGCAAGTATGGCCGCACTTGCGACAAGACTTGGTAACAGCCGCGCGCCAGCGCATCCGCCATCGATTGCTGCTCGCTATATTTGCGCGGATTGCGCACGTATTCATAGGATAACCAATACGTCGCCACCACCACCATATTGGTCGCCATCGCATCGATTTCCATATCCGAGGCTTCCAGCGAATTTTCGCTGCGCAAATCCTCGCACAATTGCTTGGCGACCTTGATCTTGTGTGCCAGGATGACCTTGAAATGCAATTCCAGCTTGCGGTTGCGCGACAGCAGGTCGTTCAAGTCGCGATAAAAAAAGCGGTAGCGCCAGATCAGTTCAAACATCAGGTGCAGATACAACCAGACGTCTTCGATATTCGAACGGCGCCCGTCCGGCACGGTCAGGATGCGCTCGATCTCGGCTTCGAACTGGACGAAGATGGAATTGACGATGTCGTCTTTATTGCGGAAGTGGTAATACAGATTGCCGGGAGAAATATTCATTTCTTCGGCGATCACCGTGGTGGTGATGTTCGGTTCGCCAAATTCGTTGAACAGGCGCAGGGACAGTTCCAGGATGCGTTCGCGGGTGCGGCGGGGTGCTTTTTGTAGCATGGCTGGCGGTCTCTGTTTTTCTTCCGCAAGC
>DASYLQ010000061.1:0-2762 GCA_036009485.1 Janthinobacterium sp. | reverse complement strand
TGCAGATTGGCCAGCGCCGGCGTCAGCGCGTGCAATTCCGGCATGCCGTTGGCGCGTGGGCCCTGGAAACGCAGCACGGCGATGAAATCGCGGTCCAGCTTGCCAGCCTTGTACGCCTGCATGAAGGCTTCCTGCGAATTGAAGACTAGCGCCGGCGCCTCGACCGTGCGGTGCTCTTCCTTGACCGCCGAAATTTTCATCACGGCGCGGCCCAGGTTGCCCTTCACCAGGATCAGGCCGCCGTCCGGCGCAAAGGGATTGCTCGCCTTGCGCAACACTTTTTCATCGCCGCTTTGCAGCGGCGCGTCTTTCCACACCACGCCCTCAGCGTCCAGGAAAGGCTCGGCGCAATGCGCCCGCAAGCCCTTGCCGAGGATGGTCGTGACGTCTTCGTGCAGCAGGCCGGCGTCCAGCAGTTCGCGGATCACGAAACCGGTGCCGCCTGCGGCGTGGAAGTGGTTGACGTCGGCTTCGCCGTTCGGATAGATCTTGGTCAGCATCGGCACGATGTCCGACAACTCGTTGAAATCGTCCCAGTCGATGACGATGCCGGCCGCCTTGGCGATCGCCACCAGGTGCAGCGTGTGGTTGGTCGAGCCGCCGGTCGCCAGCAGCGCGACGATGGCGTTGACGATGTTTTTCTCGTCGACGATATGGCCCACCGGGGTGTAGGTGCCGCCCTGCTCCGTGATGGCCACCGCGCGCTGCGCCGCGGCGGCGGTCAAAGCGTCGCGCAGTTCGGTACCCGGGGTGATGAAGGCGGAACCGGGCAGGTGCAGGCCCATCACTTCCATCAGCATCTGGTTGCTGTTGGCGGTGCCGTAGAAGGTACAGGTGCCGGCGCCGTGGTAGGACTGCGATTCGCCTTCCAGCAATTCCTCGCGCGTGGCCTGGCCGACCGCGTAGCGCTGGCGGATCTTGGCTTTCTCGGAATTCGACAAGCCGCTGGTCATCGGTCCGGCCGGCACGAACACGGCCGGCAGGTGGCCGAAATGCAAGGCGCCGATCAGCAGGCCCGGCACGATCTTGTCGCACACGCCCAGGTACAGGGCGGCGTCGAACATATTGTGCGACAGCGCCACCGCCGTCGCCATGGCGATGGTGTCGCGCGAAAACAGCGACAGTTCCATGCCCGGCTGGCCTTGCGTCACGCCATCGCACATGGCCGGCACGCCGCCGGCGAACTGGGCCACCGCACCGGCCTTGCGCACGGCTTCCTTGATGATTTTCGGAAAATACTCAAAGGGCTGGTGCGCCGACAGCATGTCGTTGTAGGCCGAGATGATCGCCACCGACGGCTTCTTGTATTCTTTCAGCGCCAGCTTGTCGCTGGCCGGGAAGGCGGCAAAACCATGCGCCAGATTGGTACACGACAGCGCCCCGCGCTGCACGCCCTCGATGCGCGCGGCCTCAAGGTGGGCCAGGTAGGCGCCGCGGGAAGGCCGGCTGCGCTGGATGATCCGCGCTGTAACGCTTGCAACTACAGGATGCACCGCCATGATGGGTTCCTTAATAAATTTAACTCATGAAATTTTACTACAAAAATCGATTGCAAACTTGTTTCGCGAGTACTGGACAGGCATGTTGACGTCGCCCTCCGTGAATCAGGAATCATTTCAGCATTCCGGGCGGCGCAGCGGAGTCTGTCATGGCTTGATGGACACGAAAAACAGGCGCTTCAGCAAACTGTAGTGAAATTACCGCTTTTTCATGTATTATAAATAATATGCTCGCGAACCGCCTGACCGGATCAACCGGACGCAGGCAGTCCAGCCCTTCAACCATGTTTTTCAACCCATGTTGACTACTATGCGCCAGCCCGACATTGCCCCCGCCCTCAGCAGCACCCCCGGCTTCCAGGCCCTGCAAGCCCATTTCACCGACGCCAGGAACTGGCAGATGCGCGAGCTGTTCGCCGCCAATCCCCTGCGCTTCGAGCAAATGAAAATCGACGCCGCCGGCCTGCTGCTGGATTTTTCCAAAAACCGCCTGGATGGCGCTACCCTAACATTATTGACAAATCTGGCGCGCGAGCGCGGCGTCGAAGCGCGTCGCGACGCCATGTTCGCCGGCGAAAAAATCAACCTGACCGAACACCGCGCGGTGCTGCACACCGCGCTGCGCGCGCCGCGCGACACGGCGCTGGTGGTCGACGGCCAGAACGTCACGGCCGACGTGCATGCGGTGCTCGACCGCGTGAAGGTATTCTCCGACGCGGTGCGCGCCGGCACCTGGCTCGGCTACAGCGGCAAGCCGATCACCGACATCGTCAACATCGGCATCGGCGGCTCCGACCTCGGCCCCAAGATGGTGTGCCTGGCGCTGCGCCAGTACGCGCATCCGCGGCTGACCATGCACTTCGTCTCGAACGTCGACGGCCACGATATGGATGCCGCGCTGTCGCAGGTGAATCCGGAGACCACGCTGTTCATCGTCGCCTCCAAGACCTTCACCACCAGCGAGACCATGCTCAACGCGCAGACCGCGCGCAGCTGGTTCCTCAAGCACGCCAGGGAGTCGGAGCTGGCGCGCCACTTCGTCGCGGTATCCACCAACACCGAGGCGATCAAGGCCTTCGGCATCGACCCGGCGAACATGTTCCCGTTCTGGGACTGGGTCGGCGGGCGCTACTCGGTGTGGTCGGCGATCGGCCTCTCCGTGGCGCTGTGCGTCGGCTTCGGCTACTTCAGCGACTTGCTGGCTGGCGCGCACGCGATGGACAATCACTTCCGCAGCGCGCCGCTGGAGCAGAACATGCCGGT
>DASYLQ010000060.1:0-2562 GCA_036009485.1 Janthinobacterium sp. | reverse complement strand
ACCAGGAAGGGGCGTTCGCCTACCCGGCCCTCGCCATAGTGACGATCGCGCGTCAACCCAGGCAGGTCGGCCACCAGCGCATCGCGCGAGCGGGTGAGACGATTGAACAAGGTCGATTTCCCAACATTGGGTCGACCTACTAATGCGATTACCGGCTTCATTGTGTTACTCGACCGTGAGAGCGGTCACTGTCCCTGATTGGGTTTGAAAAATCAAATTCGAGCCTATCACCAGCGGCGCCGAATTAATCGGGCTGCCGTCGGTGCTGGCCCGGCCTATAAATGCACCATCTTCCCGTGACAGGAAGTGGATATAACCCTGTAGGTCGCCGACCGCCACCATGCGCCCGTAGGACACCGGCGTCGACAGCTCGCGCAACCACAGTTTGTCGTTTTTCCAGGCGTTCTGGCCGCCGTCGCGGTTGTACGCCACCAGCGCGCCCTTCTCGTCGGAAACAAAGACGAAACGCTGGTCGACGGCCACGCCGACGTCGGAAGACTGGTCCTTGGTCCAGCGCGCCACGCCGGTGACCAGGTCGTAGCAGCCGACCTTGCCCTGGAAGGTGGCGGTGCAGATATCCTTGTCGAACACCGCCGGCGTGCCGGCGATGTCGGTGACGCGTTCCAGCTCGGTGGCGCCGCGCGGCTCGCCGACCGCCACTTCCCAGCGCGGCAAGCCGGCCGCCAGCGTCAGCGCCAGCAATTTGCCGCTAGGCTGGGCCACGTAGACGTTCGGTCCGCTGGCCACCATACCCGGCGGACTGCGCAGGGTCAAGGCCGGCACGGTGCGCGCCACGGTCCATTTCTTGCTGCCGGTCTTGGCGTCGTAGCCGACGATGCGGTTGTCGACGCTGAGCACCACCACCACGTCCTGGCCGACCACCGGCGAGGCCAGCACTTCGCTGGACGCCTGCTGCTTCCACAATTGCTTGCCGTCGAGGTCGTAAACCAGGATCTGGCCCTTGGCGCCGCCGACCACCACCACCTTGCCGTCGGTGCCGACGCCGGCCGTCAGGGCGACGTCCGGCTTGACATTCCAGACCACATGGCCGGTGGCCGGATCCAGGCGCGACAGGCCGTTGCCGCCGGCGACGAACAGGGCGTTGCCGGCCTGGGCCGGCGAAAACTGGTAGACGCCAGGGCTATCCTTGTGACTCCAAAACTTCCAGTTGATGTCGAAAGCGGACTGGCCAACCGAATACGTCCAGGCGGTGCGCACGGCGATCGGCGACTTGATGTCGACCAGCGGCGCCGGCAACGTTTTCGGATCGGGCTTCTTCGAGAACGGGTTCAGCGAGGACAGCGTCGAGCAGCCTGCCAACGCGGCAATCAGGCTCAGACCCAGCAGTTTTGTGGTGATGCGCATATGTGGTTAACCTTGATCTCTACAACGGTACACGCCCGGCCGCAGCCGCGGGCAGGAAGTCCGCGGCCGCTGCCGGCCGCGGTGGTTTATGGCTGGCTCAGGCCGCGCCCTTGGTCTCGGGGACCGTGCCGCCGATCGCTTCCAGTTTCAGCTGGATCAGCTGGCGGCCGGGATTTTTCTTGTCGGTGGCGGCCAATGCCGCCAGGTAGGCGGCGCGGGCGTCGGCCAGCTTGTTTTGCGCCACCAGGATGTCGCCCTTGCGGTCGGCCATGGCGCCGGCGAATTGCGGCAGCGTGTCGCCGGCAATCGTCTTCAGCGCTTCGTCATAGGCTTTTTCGTCGAGCAGGACGCCGGCCAGGCGCAGCTTGGCGATGGCCTGGAATTCATCGGCGCCATGCGCCACCACCCAGGCCAACTGGGCCTTGGCGGCTTTCAGGTCGTTGGCGTCGAAGGCGCTGCGCGCCGCGGCCAGGGCGCTCATCTGGGCGTAGGCGGTGCCGCCGAAACGCGACTGCATGTCGGCCGCGGCGCGCTGCACCTTGGCATTGTCTTTCGCCGTCAGCGCCTTTTGCAGCTCGTCATACAGCTGCGACGCCTGCTGCGCCTGGTTGCGCTGGTAGTAATTCCACCCCGTCCAGCCGCTGTAGGCGGCCAGCGCCACGATCAGCACCCAGGAAGTCAGGTTGCCGTACTTGTTCCACCACGCTTTAAGGGAAGCCAGTTGTTCTTGTTCTTCGAGATCGTATGCCATGAGAATAATTTTTAATGGTTAAAGGTCAGAATCAAACAGCGCAGGCCGGGCTGGCGCAATCCGGCTGGAACATCAATGGTGGTAATGCACATGGTCGTGGTCGTGATCGTCGCCGACGATCTGGTCCACCAGGTAATCGACGACATCGTCGAACGGCACCGTATTTTGCTGCTGTTCGCCGGCGCCCGAACGCAGCGACTTGACGGCGGCGACGTGCTGCGCCACTTCATCCTCGCCGAGGATGACGGCGAAGGCGGCGCCGCTGGCGTCGGCCTTTTTCATCTGCGTCTTGAAGCTGCCGCCGCCGTTGCTGGCGGCGCAATGCATGACGACGTCGAGGCCGGCGTCGCGGATGCGTTCGCCCAGCACGAAGGCTTGCAACTGCGCGCCCTCGCCCTGGTGTACCAGGTAGACGTCGCACTGAGCCGGCGCTTCCGGCTCGCCGG
>DASYLQ010000059.1:0-8412 GCA_036009485.1 Janthinobacterium sp. | reverse complement strand
CACATTGTTGAGCAGCGCGCGCAGGTTGTCGAACATCTTCGCCAGGCCGTTGCCGAGCTGGCCGATGGCGTCGCCGCCGCCGATCGTCACCTTGCCGGTGAGGTCGCCCGAGGCCGCCTTCGACACCACGTCCAGCAGCGCGTCGACCTTGGCCTTCAACAGATTGGTGGCGGCCAGCTCGTTGGCCTGGCTGTCCTGGATGGCTTGCGCCATGCGGTTGAACTCGACCGTGACCTGGCCCAGTTCATCGCCGGACAGCACTTGCGCGCGCGCCGATTGCTGGCCGGCGGCGATCTTGCCGACGGCCTCGGTCAACTTGTTCAGCGGCGCCAACAGCGAGCGCGACAGCAGATAGCCGATGAGTACCGCCAGCACCACGCAGACCAGGCCGCCGCCGGCCAGCAAGCGGCGCATGCTTTGCTGCAGTTCCTCGGACTCCCTGGAACGCAGGGCCAGCAGGCGGTTTTCCTCGGCGCTGATATCGGCGATCAGCTTGCGCCCCTCGGCGATGACCCTGGTGCCGTTCAGCACGTCGGCGGTGGCCGCCACCGGCTGCGTGACGCCGGCCTTCTGGTTCAGCGCGCGGCGCTTGTCGAGTAGGGAATGAATGTTGTTGAGCAGCCAGCCGTCGAAGATTGGGCCGAGGCGTTTCAAGCGCTCTTGCTGGACCGGGTTGTCCGCGGTCAGCAGCACGAGTTGCGCCAGTTGCTTGCGCATGAACTCTTCGTCACGCTGGATGGGGGCGGCGATGCTTTCTTCGCCGGTCAGGACGAAGCCGCGCGTCGCGTTCTGGATCTGCACCACGGTGATCTCGGTCCGGTTCGCTTCGAGTATCACTTCCAGCGTATGGCGGTCCCAGGCGCTGGCCTCGGACAGCCTGGAGAAATTGGCCCAGGCCAGCGCCAGCAGCATCAGGATGATAGCGACGATGGCGCCGAAACCGGCCGCCAGCTTGTTCTTGATGCGCAGGTCTTTCAGCATGTCTTCTCCGAAGTGGAATTGCTTCAACTCCTATGAAATGTATCATTTTGCCGTGCCCGGCGCGAGGGGGAATTGCTCTTGCGCCACACCGGCCGGCGCAAGGAAGAGGGCCGCTATGAGGGCCACTGCGGGGGCCACTGCGAGGGCCGCCGTGGCAGCGGTCCGGCGGCTCAGCCTCTTAATCCAGCTCGACCACCCCTTGTTCATGCAGCGCCCGCGTCATGGCCAGGGCGATGCGGGTCGCTTCGCTGGCGTCGCGCAGCGTCAGCGGCAGCGCGCCTGAACCCAGCGCGGCGTCGACGAATTCCTGCGCCTCGAGCAGGAAGGCGTCGCTGAAACGGGCATGGAAATCCGCCGTGCATTCATGGCGCACGCCGTGGCGGTCGGCGATCTCGACCCGGTTCAGGCGCGCACCGGCGCCGACGCTGAGGCGGCCTTCGGCGCCGAACACCTCGGTCAGCGTTTCATGGCCGTGCGCCATGGTGCGCGAGGCCATGAAGGCGGCCATGCAGCCGTCGGCGAATTCGACCGTGGCCAGGCCGTTGTCGACGTCCTGGAATGCGCGCAGTCCGGGATGCAGCACGATGGCGCCGCTGGCGTAGACCCGGCGCGGCGCCGGATTGCCCAGCATCCAGCGCGCCAGGTCGATATCGTGCACGCTGCAGTCGAGGAAGATGCCGCCGCTGCCAGCGGCGAAGCGGACGAAAAAGCCGCCGGGATCGTTCTGGTCGCAGGTTTGCGAGCGCACCAGGTAGGGCTTGCCGATCAGGCCGGAGCGGATCTTGGCGACCGCGTCGCGGTAGCTGGCGTCGAAGCGGCGCACGAAACCTATCATCACTTTCAGTTGCGGATGGCGGGCCGCTTCCGCCTCGACGCGCAGGCAATCGGCCATGTCCAGCGATAGCGGCTTTTCGCAAAACACATGCTTGCCGGCCTGTAGGGCCTGGATGATTTGCGCCGCGTGCAGCGCCGTCGGCGTGACCAGGAAGACGGCGTCGAGGCCGGGATGGGCCAGCATCGCCGCATAGTCGGCATAGCCGTTTGCTATGCCCAGCGCGGCGCGCGCCCATTCGCGCTCTGCGGCGAGCGGGCTGCAGGCCGCCACCACGGCGGCGTTCGGCACGCGCTGGGCCAGGTTGGCCGCGTGGCGCTGTCCCAGCCGGCCCAGGCCGGCGATGCCTATCCTTAAAGCAGGGGCTGGCATGGCGGCGCCTACAGCATGACGACGCGTTGCTCGCGCCACGACGCGGCGGCCGCCTCGGCCAGCTCCAGCGCCTTCAAGCCGTCGCGCACGGTGCTGCGCAGCGGCGCGCCGTGCTTCAGGGCGTCGAAGAAATGCGCCATCTCGCCGGCGTAGGCGGCGCGGTAGCGTTCGAGAAAAAAGTGTTCCGGCTTGTCCTGGCTGACATGCGCCGCCGTATGCGACGCCACCTCGGTCGGCCTGTGGTTGCCGGCCTGCAGCATGCCGCCGCTGCCGAGGATCTCGAAGCGCTGGTCGTAGCCGTAGGCGGCGCGGCGGCTGGCGCTGATCTGGCACAGCCGGCCTTGTCGGCTGCGGATGGTGACCACGGCGCTATCGAGGTCGCCGGCGGCGCCGATGGCCGGATCGACCAGGCAGCTGCCGGTGGCGTAGACGCTGGCCGCCTCGTCGTCGAGGATCCAGCGGAAGATGTCGAAGTCGTGGATCAGCATATCCTTGAAGATGCCGCCCGAGCTGCGGATGTAGCCGAGCGGCGGCGGTCCCGGATCGCGGCTGGTCACGCTGAGCATTTCCGGGGTGCCGATCTCGCCGGCCAGCAAGCGTGCCTTGAGGGCGGAAAAGGTCGGGTCGAAGCGGCGCTGGAAGCCTATCATGCACGGCACTTTGGCCTCGGCCACCGCGGCGGCGCAGGCGCGCGCCCGCTCCAGCGTCAGGTCGACCGGCTTTTCGCAAAAGATCGCCTTGCCGGCGGCGGCGGCGCGCAGGATCAGGTCGGAATGGGTGTCGGTGCTGGAAGCGATGAGCACCGCCCCGACGGCCGGATCGGCCAGCGCCTGCTCGATGCCGGCGCTCGCCGCGCCATGCCGCGCCGCCAGCTGCGCCGCCGCTTCGGCGTCCACGTCGACCACGTATTTCAGGCGCACGCCGGGCTGGCCGGCCAGGTTGGCGGCGTGGATCTTGCCGATGCGGCCGGCGCCGAATAGCGCCGTATCGATTATTGCTGCCTCAGTCATCATATCCTCCAGGGTCATTGCTTTCTTCGATGTCCAACTCAAGTTTGTAGGCCAGCGCGATGAACAGCGCCTGGCACAGGCAAATCGTGCTGGTGAGCGAGCGGAAGGCGAAGGCGCTGCCCTCGGTCACGGTCAGCAGGGCGTCGGCCAGCCTGGCCAGCGGCGACAGGGCGCTGTCGCCGATGACCAGCAATCTGGCGCGCTGGTGGTGGCCGACGCGGGCGCAATACTGGGTCTCCTTGCCGTACGGCGCGAAGCTGATGGCGACGACGACGTCGCGCTCGCGCACGCTGCGCATCTGCTGGCGGTAGGTGCCGCCCAGGCCGGACACCAGGTGCACCCGCTTGTTGGTGTTTTGCAGGGCGTAAGCCAGGTAGGAGGCAACGGGGAAGGCGCGGCGCACGCCGACCACGTAGATATTGTCGGCCTTTTGCAGCAGCGTCACGGCCGCCTCGAGCTGGGCGTCGTCGAGCTTTTCCGCCAGCTCGTCCAGGCCGGTGCGGCTGGCGCCGATGAATTCGCGCGCCATGTCGCCGCTATGGAGCCGATTGTCGCGCGAAGCGATCAGCTTGCGGATGCGTTGCTGGTAGTTGGGCGCGGCCTTGGCATTCTCGGCATAGGCCAGCCGGAACACCTCCTGCATGTCGCTGAAGCCGGAAAAGCCGAAGCGCTTGGCGAAGCGCACGATGGCCGAGGGCTGGACGTCGCATTCGACGGCGATGTCGCTGATTTTTTCCAGCATCAGGCTGGCCTTGTGCTGCTCGATGTATTTGGCGATCACTTTCAGCTGGCGCGACAAGGACTCGTATTCGTCCGCAATCTGCTGCATCAGTTGGTCCACCGAAAGTAGTTCCGTCATAAGCCGCCTCGTTCTGTCGTGGGGCGAATTATAGGAGCTTGCGGGCAAAATAGAAACAAATTTCTATTTAAAAAATAAATGAAAAATTATTTGCATAAGCGTTGACGATGTCCTAAGCTTGTCAGGAATGCGTGGCCGGCAAGGCATGCATGACGAAGTTTGCAGATTCAAAAAAACCAAAAAATCTAATAATTAATTGGAGACAAGATCATGCAAGGCTTTAACCGTAGAGCGTTCCTGAAGTGCGCCTTGAAATGTGCCGTGGCGCTGGCCGTCGGCCTGGGCATGGCGTCCAGCCATGCGGCGGGCGAGAGGTTTGTGCTGATCAGCCATGCACCCGATTCCGATTCGTGGTGGAACACCATCAAGAACGCCATCAAGCAGGCCGGCGAGGATTTCAACGTCACCGTCGACTACCGCAATCCGCCCAACGGCGACCTGGCCGACATGGCGCGCCTGATCGAGCAGGCGTCGGCGCGCAATTACGACGGCGTCATCGCCAGCATCGCCGACTTCAGCGTGCTGCAAAAACCGCTGGCCCAGGTGGTGGCGAAAAAAATCCCGCTCATTACCATCAATTCCGGCACCACCCAGCAAAGCGAACAGCTGGGCGCCGTCATGCACGTCGGCCAGCCCGAATACGACGCCGGCCACGGCGCCGGCCTGCGCGCCAAGGCGGACGGCATCAAGTCCTTCGTCTGCGTCAACCATTACGCCACCAATCCGTCCTCGTTCGAGCGCTGCCGCGGTTTCGCCGAGGCCATCGGCGTCGACTACAAGGCGGCCACGCTGGACACCAACGGCGTCGACCCGAACGTCATCGAGAGCAAGGTCAGCGCCTACCTGCGCAGCCACGCCAACACCCAGGCGGTGCTGGCGCTGGGGCCCGATTCGGCCACGCCGTCCCTGCGCGCGCTGGAGAAAATGGGCCTCAAGGGCAAGACCTGGTTCGCCACCTTCGACCTGTCGGAAGACATTTCGAAAGGCATCAAGGATGGCAGCATCAAGTTCGCCATCGACCAGCAGCCCTACCTGCAGGGCTATATTCCGGTGGCGGTGCTGGCCATCATGAAGCAGGACAAGACCAGCGACCTGGCCAGGGTGAAGGCGAAGCTGATGGCCAATCCGAAGTTCCAGCAGCGCCTGGCGGAATACGGCTTGACGCCGTCCTACGGCCCGCGCCACATCGGCTCCGGTCCCGGTTTTGTGACCAGGGAAAATATCGCCAAGGTCGAGAAATACGCCGGGCAATACCGGTAATGAGGCCGGCGGCGACAAGCGCAAAGGATGAGAACCATGAGCACGCTTAAATCAGGCATCGGACAGCCGGCCATCCTGCCGAATCTGCCCGAGCGCGCGCCATCCCCGCCGAGCGCCGGCGCCGACGAGCGCGTGATCCGCGTCGGCGCCGTCAAGCGCCTGTTCGGCCGGCCGGAATTCGCCTCGATCTCGGGGGCGATCCTGGTCTTTGTTTTCTTCGGCATCACGGCCGGCGATTCCGGCATGTTCAACCTGGACGGCATCGTCAACTGGTCGCAGGTGGCGTCCTACCTCGGCATCATCGCCATCGGCGCCTGCCTGCTGATGATCGCCGGCGAATTCGACCTGTCGATCGGCTCGATGATAGGCTTCGCCGGCATGATGATCGCCATTCCCGCCCTGTATTTCCACTGGCCGGTCTGGCTGGCCATCGTGTTCGCCTTCGCCGGCTCGATGGCGCTGGGCTGGCTCAACGGCTACCTGGTGATCAAGACCCGGCTGCCGTCCTTCATCGTCACGCTGGCCTTCCTGTTCATCCTGCGCGGGCTGACGCTGGCGCTGTCGATCATGTTTGCCAACCGCACCATCGTCAGCGGCGTCGGCGAACTGGCGGCGCAGGACTGGCTGGCCAGCCTGCTGTTTCACGGCGACGTCGCCACCGGTCTGTTCACGTCGCTCGCCAGGGACGGCTGGATCGCCGCCCTGGACAATGGCGAGCCGCTGGTCAAGGGCGTGCCGAAAGTGATCGTCTGGTGGGGCGTGCTGGCCGTCTGCAGCAGCTTCGTGCTGGCGCGCACCCGCTTCGGCAACTGGATGTTCGCCGTCGGCGGCGACGCCAACGCCGCCAAGAACGTCGGCGTGCCGGTGCGCGCCGTGAAGGTCTCGCTGTTCGTCTTCACCGCCTTTTGCGCCTGCCTGTTCGCCACGCTGCAGGTGTGCGATGTCGGCTCGGCGGCGGCCGACCGCGGCATGCAAAAGGAATTCGAAGCCATCATCGCCGCCGTCATCGGCGGTTCCCTGCTGACCGGCGGCTACGGCTCGGTGGTCGGAGCCTGCTTCGGCGCGCTGATCTTCGGCGTGGTGCAGATCGGGATCACCTACACCAACATCAATTCCGACTGGTTCCGCGTCTTCCTCGGCGTGATGCTGCTGATCGCCGTGCTGTTCAATAATTTCATCCGTACGCGCGTCACGGAAGCGAGGTAAGGCCATGGCCGGGCATATCCTTGCGCTGGAAAACGTCAGCAAGCATTTCGGCTCCGTGCTGGCGCTGCAAAACATCACGATGCGCCTGCGCCAGGGCGAGGTGCATTGCCTGCTGGGCGACAATGGCGCCGGCAAGTCGACGCTGATCAAGATCCTGGCCGGCGTGCACCAGCCGAATGAAGGGCGCTACCTGGTCGACGGCCAGCCGGTGCTGTTCGCCTCGCCGCGCGACGCCCTCGACCTCGGCGTCGCCACCGTCTACCAGGACCTGGCGCTGGTGCCGCTGCTGTCGGTGGCGCGCAATTTCTTCATGGGCCGCGAGCCGGTGAAAAAGCTGTTCGGTTTCCTGCCGGTGATGGATATCGACTACGCCGCCGCCACCGCGCGCGACAAGCTGGCCGAGATGGGCATCCTGGTGCGCGACCCGCACCAGGCTATCGGCACCATGTCCGGCGGCGAGCGGCAGTGCCTGGCGATCGCCCGCGCCATCCATTTCGGCGCGCGCGTGCTGATCCTCGACGAACCCACCGCGGCGCTGGGCGTCAAGCAATCGTTCAATGTGCTGAAGCTGATCCACAAGGCGCGCGAACGGGGCATCTCGGTGATTTTCATCACCCACAATGTGCACCACGCCTACCCGATCGGCGACTCGTTTACTTTGCTGAACCGCGGCAAGTCGCTCGGCACCTTTACCAAGGAAACGGTCAGCAAGAACGAGATGCTGGACATGATGGCCGGCGGCGCCGAGATGCAGATACTCATGAGCGAACTCGATGGCGTCACCGTCTAAAAGGACTGAAGCATGAAAAATACGACTAGCTTTGCCCCCGGCCGCGCGCGCGACGTGATCTGCCTGGGCCGCCTCGCCGTCGACCTGTATGCGCAGCAGATCGGCGCCCGCCTGGAAGACGTAAGCAGCTTCGCCAAATACCTGGGCGGCTCGTCCGCCAACATCGCCTTCGGCTGCGCCCGGCTCGGGCTGCGCGCGGCCATGCTGTCGCGCGTCGGCGACGACCACATGGGCCGCTTCCTGAGCGAGACCCTGGCCGCCGAAGGCTGCGACGTCAGCCAGGTGTCGGTCGACCCGCAACGCCTGACCGCGCTGGTGCTGCTGGGCCTGAAGGACCGCGACACCTTCCCGCTGCTGTTCTACCGCGAAAATTGCGCCGACATGGCGATCCGCCCGCAAGACATCGACGAGAGCTTCATCGCCGGCAGCAAGGCGCTGCTGGTCACCGGCACGCATTTCTCTACCCAGGCCATGCACCAGGTGAGCAGCCTGGCGCTGGACTACGCCCGCCGCCACGACGTGCGCACGGTGCTCGACATCGATTACCGCCCGGTCCTGTGGGGCCTGTCGCCGAAGGCCGACGGCGCCACCCGCTTCATCTCCAGCGAGGGCGTTACGGCCCATCTGCAAGGCATCTTGCCGCAATTCGACCTGGTGGCCGGCACGGAAGAGGAATTCATGATCGCCGGCGGCGGCGCCGACATCATGGCCTCGCTGCGGGCGGTGCGCGCGGCAACACCGGCGACGCTGGTGGTCAAGCGCGGCCCGCTCGGCTGCGCCGTCATCGACGCCGCCATCCCGGCCACGCTGGACGCGGCCTTCAACTACCGCGGCGTACAGGTGGAAGTGATGAACGTGCTGGGCGCCGGCGACGCCTTCCTGGCCGGTTTCCTCAGTGGCTGGCTGGACAACGCCGACTATGCCGCCTGCTGCCGCACGGCGAACGCCTGCGGCGCCCTGGTGGTGGCGCGCCACGGCTGCGCGCCGGCGATGCCGACGCCGGCCGAGCTGGATCACTTCCTGGCCCATGCGCCGCGCCTGCGCCGCCCCGGCGAGGATGCCGCGCTGACCCGGCTGCACCGCGTCACCGAACGGCGCCGCG
>DASYLQ010000058.1:0-1925 GCA_036009485.1 Janthinobacterium sp. | reverse complement strand
CAGGTGGTGCGTTCGCGCGACCTGGCGACGGCCATCGGCATCTTCGCCAGCCTGAAGCTGTTCGTCTGGCTGCTGCCGACCTATTACCAGAGCTTCCGCGAATTGTTCGCCATGGTCTTTGCGCCGCTGGACGGCGAGGGCGCCATCGACAACGCCCTGTCGAGCGTGTTTACGGGCGCGCTCTATCTGCTGATCAAGATGATTTTGCCGCTGTTCACCGTGCCGCTGGCGGTGGTGCTGGGCGGCATGGTGCCGGGCGGCTGGGTCGCCAGCACCAGGCATTGGGCGCCGCGCATGGATCGCCTCAGTCCGGCCGCCAACCTGGGCCGCCTGTTTTCGCCCAAACACGCTTCCGAACTGGCCATTTCCATCGGCAAGGCGCTCACGCTGGGCTGGGTGCTGGTGCATGTCAGCCGTTCCAGCATGCAGCAATTCGTCGGCCTGCAGAATATGGCCATGGGCCGGGCCATGACCGAGGGCGCCGGCCTGATGCTGGACGGCTTGATGGCGCTGTGCTCGGTGTTCATCATCTTCGCCCTGATCGACGTGCCGGTGCAAGCCTTCTTTTTTGCCCGCAACCAGCGCATGAGC
Organism: Janthinobacterium sp.; assembly: GCA_036009485.1. GTDB lineage: Bacteria > Pseudomonadota > Gammaproteobacteria > Burkholderiales > Burkholderiaceae_D > Janthinobacterium. The sequence continues at coordinate 1,334 of DASYLQ010000058.1, read as the reverse complement.
AAGCAGGATTTGAAGGAAGAACACAAGAGCAACGAGGGCCGGCCGGAAGTCAAGCGGCGCATCCGCCAGCTGCAAAACCAGATGGCGCGGCGCGGCTTGCGCAAGTCGGTGCCGAGCGCCGACGTGGTCATCGTCAACCCGGAGCACTATGCGGTGGCCCTGAAATACGACGACAAGCGCGCCGAGGCGCCTTTCGTCGTCGCCAAGGGCGTCGACGAGATGGCGCTGTACATCCGCCAGGTGGCAGAGGAGCACGGCATCGAGACGCTGGAACTGGCGCCGCTGGCGCGGGCGATCTACAACACCAGCCAGGTGCAGCAGCAGATTCCCATGCAGCTATATCAAGCGGTGTCGCAGGTGTTGAATTATGTACTGCAACTGAAAGCTTTCCGTTCTGGGCGCCGCAGCGCCCAGCCGCTGTTTCCCAACGAGGTGGTCGTTCCGCCTCATCTGAGTGAGGTTAGGCCTACATGAATTTCCTGAACCGCGTGGTCGCCGAATTGCGCCGCCATAAGTTCGCCACGCCGGCGTTCCTGCTGGTGATCCTGGCAATGATCATCCTGCCTTTGCCGCCGGTCTTGCTCGACGTTTTGTTCACCTTCAATATTGTGCTGGCCCTGATCGTCATCCTGGTCAGCGTCTCGGCCAAGCGGCCGCTGGATTTCTCGGTATTCCCGACGGTGATCCTGGCCACGACGATGATGCGGCTGACGCTGAACGTGGCGTCGACCCGCGTCGTGCTGCTGCATGGGCATACCGGCACCGGCGCCGCCGGCCAGGTCATCGAAGCCTTCGGCAATGTCGTCATCGGCGGCAATTTCGTGGTCGGCCTGGTGGTCTTCGTGATCTTGATGATCATTAATTTCGCCGTCGTCACCAAGGGCGCGGAGAGGATTTCCGAAGTCTCGGCGCGGTTTACCCTGGATGCCTTGCCGGGCAAGCAGATGGCCATCGACGCCGACCTCAACGCCGGCTTGATCAACCAGGAAAAAGCCCAGGCGCGGCGGCAGGACGTTGCCGCCGAGGCCGATTTCTACGGCGCCATGGACGGCGCCTCCAAGTTCGTCCGCGGCGACGCCGTCGCGAGTATCCTGATCCTGATCATCAATATGGTCGGCGGCGTGGCGATCGGCGCGCTGATGCATGACCTGTCCTTCGGCGACGCCTTCCGCCAGTACGCGCTGCTGACCATCGGCGACGGCCTGGTGGCGCAGATCCCGGCGCTGCTGCTGTCGGCGGCGGCGGCGATCCTGGTGACGCGCATCAGCGATTCCGGCGATTTCGAGCAACAGGTCGCCAGCCAGGTGCTGACCTCGCCGGCGGTGATCTTCAGC
>DASYLQ010000057.1:0-7293 GCA_036009485.1 Janthinobacterium sp. | reverse complement strand
GTTTCCGTCAGCGCCGCCAGATTGTAGGGCTCGCCGGCGCGGCGGATGCCGGCCAGCTTGAGGTGCTCGAGGATGGCGTTCTTGCCGATCGGCTCGCCCAGCATCGCCAGCAGCGCCAGGATCAGTTTGTCATCGTTTCCCAGCGCCTGGAATTCGGCCAGCAAGGCGGTCAACTGCGGATCTGTCATCGAACTTCCATCTCAGGCCGGCAGATTGGCGATCTGCACAGGAGCGCTGGCATCGGCCTGGGCCAGGCCAAATACGCGCAGGTAAAAATACAGCTCGGCTTCCAGCGTGCGGGCGATGTTTTCCGCCTTGCGGAAACCATGGCCCTCGCCTTCCAGCGGCACATAGGCGACCGGCACGCCGCGCGCGCGCAAGGCTTCGACCATCATTTCCGATTGTTGTGGCGGCACCACCTTGTCGTCCAGGCCCTGGAAGAAAATCATCGGCCGGCTCAGCCGACCGGTATGGTTGATCGGCGAGCGCGCCTGGTACAGGGCGTCGGCCAGCGGCGCCGGGGCGATCAGGTATTCGTTGTAGTGCGATTCGAACTTGTGCGAATCCTGGTCCAGGCCCTTCAAGTCGGAGACGCCGTAATAACTGGCGCCGGCCTTGAAGACGTCGTGGAAGGTCAGCGCACACAGGGTGGTCAGGCCGCCGGCGCTGCCGCCGCGGATGAGCAGGCGCCCGGCATCGGCCAGGCCCCGTTCCACCAGATAACGCGCGCCGGCGATGCAATCCTCGACGTCGACGATGCCCCACTGGCCTTTCAGGGCGTCGCGGTATTCGCGGCCGAAGCCGGTGCTGCCGCCATAATTAACGTCGAGCACGCCGAAGCCGCGGCTGCTCCAGAATTGCGTCGCCAGTTTCAGCGTGCTGGTGGCCATGCTGGTCGGGCCACCGTGGCTGATGACGATCACCGGCGGTTTTTCGCCGTCCGGCCCGCGGTAGTTGGCATTGCATGGCGGATAGAAAAACGCATGCGCGCTGCGGCCGCCGGCGCTGGCGTAGCCGAGGCTTTCCGGCACCGACAATTCTTCGACGGCGGGCAAGTCGGTAATCGAGCGCATCAGCACTTCCACCTCGCCGTTGGAAAAATCGATGCGCGCCAGTTCCAGCGGAATGGTCGGGGCGCCGCCCAGCAGCGCGGCGCAACCTGGGCCGACGCGCAATTCGCGGATTTCCTGGTAGGGGCTGGCGATGCTTTCCAGCCTGGCGCTGCCGATCTGCAGGCGCGCCAGCCGGCTGACGCCATTCTCGATATAGGTGCAGACGATGTCGTCGGCCGAGCTGAAGCCATACATCGACATGCCGAAGACCCAGTGCGGCGCCGCGAACTCGGCTTGCATCGGGCACAGCGCTTCGATGGTCGCCCCGTTCAAGCGGTACAGGTTCCACCAGCCACTGCTGTCGGAAACGAAATACAGCAAGCCGTCGGGCGACCATTCTGGCTGGCAAATCGATTCCTTGGCGCCGCCGGCGATCAGGCGCTGGGTTGCCAGGCTGCCGTCGTCCAGCACTTCGGCCAGCCACAGCTCGGTGCCCTGCCACGGCATGCGCGGATGGTCCCAGCTGAGCCAGGCCAGCCAGCGGCCGTCCGGCGACAGCCGCGGCGACGAGTAAAAATCGTGGCCTTGGGCCAGCACGCTTTCCTTGCCGTCGAAGCCGACCGCGCAAATGGTGTTGATCGGGTGGCTGTGGCCTTGCGCCGGATGGCTTTCGCGCACGCCGATCAGGCGGCCATGGCGGCGGTCGGGCACGAAGTCGGCATGGCGCTGCGTGCCGCCTGCCGTTAAAGCCACCGGTTCAGCCTCGCCATGTTTCACATACAGGCGGTTGTCGTCGAAATGCGAAAAATAGACGGTTTCGCCATCGACCGCATACGATGCGCCGCCGTATTCGTGGACACGGGTGCGGACATTGAACGGCAGCGGCGTCAATTCCTGCGTGACGCCGCCGCGCCGGCGCAGCAGGGTGTTGCGGCCCGCCTCGCTGGCGCGTCCGGCCAGCCAAAAGATATCGCCGCCATCGCCGCCGCCCAGCGCCAGTTGCGCCAGCGGCGAAGCGCCGGCCGCGACCAGCGCGGCGCTGACCGGCGAAGGCCACAGGCCATAGGCGGCGGTTTTTCTGGATGAGGCTGATGTCATGCTGACTCCGTGAACGCTGACGTGGTGGGAAAGGGGCATCATAGTGAAAGCGCGGCCATTCTTCCAGATAAACTTTGCAAGAAGACCAGCCCGGCGCCGCCCGCTTGCGACGCCCGCCCGGCTGATGTACCGCCGGAAAGTCAGAGGCGCCGTGGAATGCGATAATAAAGCCTTTCTTCAAGTTAGCGGTTTCCCTCCATGCCACCATTCGCCCCGCTCCAGAACGACACCTTCTTGCGCGCGCTGTTGCGCCAGCCCACCGACTACACGCCCGTATGGCTGATGCGCCAGGCTGGCCGCTACCTGCCGGAATACCGCGCCACGCGCGCGCGCGCCGGTTCCTTCCTCGGCCTGGCCAAGAATCCCGATTACGCCACCGAAGTGACGCTGCAGCCGCTGGCGCGCTTCCCGCTCGACGCCGCTATCCTGTTTTCCGACATCCTGACGGTGCCGGACGCGATGGGCCTGGGCCTGTATTTCGAGGATGGCGAGGGGCCCAAGTTCGAACGCCCGCTGCGCAGCGAGGAAGAGGTGCTGGCGCTGCGCGCGCCCGACCTCGGCTCGCTCGATTACGTCTTCAAGGCGGTCACGCAAATCCGCACCGAATTGAATGGCCGGGTGCCGCTGATCGGTTTTTCCGGCAGCCCGTGGACGCTGGCTTGTTACATGGTGGAGGGCGGCGGCTCGAAAGAGTTCCACACCATCAAAAAAATGCTCTACAACCGTCCCGACCTGATGCACCACATCCTGGCGACGAATGCGGCGGCGGTGGCGGCTTACCTGAACGCCCAGATCGACGCCGGCGCGCAAGCCGTGATGATCTTCGATTCCTGGGGCGGCGCGCTGGCCGACGGCGCCTACCAGGAATTCTCGCTGAGTTATATGCGGCAAGTGGTGTCGCAGTTGCAGCGCGATAAGGATGGCGTGAAGGTTCCCGCCATCGTCTTCACCAAGGGCGGCGGCCAGTGGATAGAAGACATCGCCGGCATCGGCGCCGATGCGGTCGGCCTCGACTGGACCGCCGATCTGGCCCGCGCGCGCCGGCTGGTCGGCCACCAAGTGGGATTGCAGGGCAACCTCGATCCGGCCATCCTGTTCGCCAGCCCCGAGCAAATCCGCGCCGAGGTGGCCAAAGTGCTGGCCGCCTTCGGCAAGCCGGCAGCCGGCAGCGGCCATGTCTTCAACCTCGGTCACGGCATTTCCCAGTTCACGCCGCCGGAATCGGTGGCGGCCATGGTCGAGGCCGTGCATAGCCAGAGCCGGGCCCAGCGCGCCGGCTGAGCCGGTGCAAACGCGCCGCAACTTCGCTGAAAAGAGGACGCGTTTGCCGAAAACGTGTTTTTTTTCAACTGAAGCTGGTTTTCTGACAAGCGACTTATGCACAATTTTTTTTGCTGCGGAAATAACAGGCAGTAAAAAGAGCTTGCCCGGAGAATTATTCTAAGTATCTGATTTAAAAGGGATAAATTTCCGGAAAAATGCATCAAAATTTAAGTATAAGCAAAGTTATTCCCCGTAACGGGGCGTCAACAAAGTCATTGTCCACAAAGTTATCAACAGATTCTGTGGATAAAAAAGAAAAGTACTTTGTTAACCGTGACTTAGCGATAATCTTGAAGTTTTGGATGAGGTGTATGCTGCATTGCAGGATTTTTATCCCATCCCGCTTACCGATAAATTCTTTGCGGCGGCAGTAGCGCGGCGCTTTTTGGCGGGTAAAATGCATGCGCTCTGCATCTGCGCGGAACCTGTGTGGATCAGCGCTATTGTGGTGCAGAACGTGTCCGAAATACACACTTATGCACAGTTCGGCCAAGAAAAAACGGATTTTTTCTCTCCTGGGAGCGTTTTTTTAAGTGCTTGATTTAAAAAGACTTTATTTTCAAGGCTTGATCAGGTTTAAGCTCATTCTAAGTTTCAAGCTGATCCTTTCCTATAACCAAGTTCTCTTTGTCCACAAAGTTATCCACAACTTCTGTGGATAGTTCTGGCGGCCCGGCCGTGACCGGTTTTCCGCGCATTTTTTCAGATTGGCAGCATCGATGGCGCAGGGCGCATTCCCGCATTCCACACTTCGCCATTGCATACTTCGCATTGTGCTCGATACCCCGCTTAACGCCTGTTTTGATTACCGTTGGCCATGCGAAGCGGATGGGCGGCCCCTGGTCGGCCAACTGGCGCTGGTGCCCTTCGGCCGGCGCGAGGTGGTGGGCCTGATCGTCGCCGTGGCCGACAGCACCGACGTGCCGGAAGCCAAGCTCAAGGATGCCATCGCCGTGCGCGCGCAACTCTCGCCGCTGTCGCAGGCATGGCTGGCGCTGGCCGCCTTCGCCGCCGATTATTACCAGCGCCCGCTGGGTGAAGTTGCCCTGCCGGGCTTGCCGAAGAACTTGCGCCTGTCCACCACGGTGGCGCTGGACCGCGCCATCAAGAAACTGGACAAGGATGGTAGCGAACACGACGGCACGCCGCTGGACATGCCGCGCCTTAACGCCGCCCAGCAGGAAGCGGCCGACGCCATCGGCGCCGCCCAGGGCTTTGCGCCGACCTTGCTGTACGGCGTCACCGGCAGCGGCAAGACCGAGGTCTACCTGCAAGCCTGCGCCCAGGTGCTGGCGCGCGAAGCGGACGGCCAGATCCTGATCCTGGTGCCGGAAATTAATTTGACGCCCCAGCTTGAGGGGAATATCCGCGCGCGCTTTCCCGGCGTTATGTTGGCGACCCTGCACAGCAGCCTGTCCGAAGGCGAGCGCATGCTGCACTGGCTGGCGGCGCACCAAGGCCGCGCCCGCATCATCCTCGGCACCCGCCTGGCCATCCTCGCTTCGCTGCCGCAACTCAAGCTGATCGTCATCGACGAAGAACACGACCCCTCGTACAAGCAGCAGGAAGGCTTGCGCTATTCGGCGCGCGACCTGGCCGTCTGGCGCGCCTGGCAGCTGGGCATTCCCATCGTGCTGGGGTCGGCCACTCCGTCGCTGGAAAGCTGGCATCACGCGCTATCGGGCCGCTACCGCAAGCTGGAATTGCGCGAGCGCGCCGTCAGGGACGCCGTCCTGCCGCGCGTGAAGCTGCTGGACATGGAGCGCGACAAGCCCAGGGATGGCTTGACTGCGCAACTGGTGGCGGCGCTGACCCAGCGCATGCAGCGCGGAGAACAATCGCTGCTGTTCCTCAACCGGCGCGGCTATGCCCCGGTGATTTGCTGCGAGACTTGCGGCTGGATCAGCAATTGCACGCGCTGTACCTCCTTCATGGTGCTGCACAAGCCCGAACACCGGCTGCGCTGCCACCACTGCAGCCTGGAGTTGCGTATCCCGCGCCATTGCCCGACTTGCGGCAACGTCGACCTGCAGCCGCTGGGGCGCGGCACCCAGCGCGTCGAAGAGGGCTTGCAGCAGTTGTTTCCGCAAGCGCGCATCCTGCGCATCGACGCCGATTCGACGCGCAAGAAAGGCAGCGCGCAGGCGGCTTTCGATACCGTGCACCGGGGCGAGGTGGATATCCTGATCGGCACACAGATGGTGGCCAAGGGACACGATTTTAAGAAGCTGACCCTGGTCGGCATCCTGAATCCGGATACCGCGCTGTTTTCCCAGGATTATCGCGCCAGCGAGCGCCTGTTCGCGCAATTGATGCAGGTGGCCGGACGGGCCGGGCGGGCCGCCCAGACCGAGGGCGGCAGCGCCAGCGAAGTGCTGATCCAGACCCGCTATCCGACCCATCCGCTGTACGGCGCCGTGGTGAACCACGATTACGACCATTTCGCCACCGCGCTGCTGGACGAGCGCCGGCAGGCGGCGCTGCCGCCCTATCTGTTCCAGGCGCTGCTGCGGGCGGAGGCGCCGGAACTGGCCACCGCCATCGAATTCCTGCAGCAGGCGCGCCACTGCGCCGGGCAGGAAGGCATCACCGTCAACGACCCTATCCCGATGAGCATGACGCGGGTGCACAATGTCGACCGCGCCCAGTTGCTGGTCGAGTCGGCGTCGCGGCCGGCCCTGCAAGCGTTCCTGAAGGATTGGCTGGCCGCGCTGCGCGAGATGAAAAGCCGGGTCAAATGGTCGCTGGAAGTCGATCCGCTGGATATCTAGGTAGCTAGCGCTGCGGTAGATAGGCGCGGGCGCTGCCGACCACCTGTTCCGACAGCAATTTGGTGAAGGGCGTATCCAGGTTCCAGGTGAACCAGCTCAGCGGCACGTTCAGGCTGCGCCCGGGCAGCAATTCGACCAGTTGTTCCGAGGCCAGCCCGGCCGCGGCGCGGCGCAGCGGCATCAAGCCATACGCCAGGCCGCCGGCGATGCAGGCTTCCAGCGCCGCCGCCGCCGGCAGCGTATGATGGGGAAACGCTTCATGCATAGCCAGTTGCTCGCCGAGGAAACGCGCCATCAGCCCGGCGTCGCTGACGACGGCCGGCGCCAGCTGCGCCGCCTCGGCGGAAAAACCGTCGCCGAACCAGTGGCCGGCGAATGCCGGCGTGGCGACGCAGACGTATTGCAGCATGCCGAGGGCGGTCGCGACGGCGCCGCCCGCTGGCCCGGCCTCGGCGGCCGCCGCGCTATCTGCCTCGGCCTCGGGCGCGGCGGCGACGCAGGCGAAGACGCTGCCGTCGCGCACCAGTTGCAGCGCCGTAGCGCTGTCGGCCAGGCGCACGTCGAGCTGGCAGCGCGGCGGTGCCATCAGGGCCGCCAAGCTGTCCGGGAACCAGGTCGACAGGCTGCCGGCGTCCACCGCCACGGCAATTTCCGGCATGCTGAGCTGGCGGCCCAGGTCGATGTCGAGCGAGGCTTCCATCAGCTTGACGTGGCGGTAATGGGTGATCAGGCGCTGTCCCAGTCCGGTCGGCAGGGCCGGTTGGCCGCGCACGATCAGCAGCCGTCCGCTGGCGTCTTCGAGCGCCTTGATGCGTTGCGACACGGCGGGCTGGGTGATGCCCAGGGCTAGCGCGGCCTTGTCGAAACTGCCGTGGCTGGCCACCGCCTCCAGCACGGCCAGCGCGCGATAATCGAGGTGTTTCATAAGTGGTGCTTATAAAATTCAAAAAGAATAAGCCATACTAATATGTTTTTCCTCCAAGTAAAACACGTTCACGATTACGGCATCAAATTTTAGTGTTACAGCGTGTACTATTCCAAGCTGTGGT
>DASYLQ010000056.1:0-3570 GCA_036009485.1 Janthinobacterium sp. | reverse complement strand
ACGTCAGATTGATGCGCCGGTTTCCGGTCAGGGGATGATGCTCCGCCTTGATGGGAAGAATGCCGTGGAAATTTAATCTTGCGCGACCGCCCCATACGGCCACGTCGCCATGGCTCAGTTGAATTTTGATGGTTTTGTCGCTTCTCAGCAATCCGCCGAATTGGAAATTCGCCGGTATGCCTAGCGATACGGAGACGATGGGCTGGGCAAAATCGCGCTCATCCTTATCCTGGTGCAGCGACAGCCTTGCGCCTGCTTCGTAGGCGTTGATCAGGCATGCGTCGGGCCGGAAGGCGGGGAATCCCGCCGCCTGCGCCGCGCGCGCGGCCAAGTCCAGGAGTAGCGTCGGCATGGTCGGCCAGGGCAAGCCGCTCGCCGGGTCCAGCCTGTCGTAGCGGTAGCCGCTGCGGTCGCTCACCCAGCCGTATTGGCCGCAATTACTCATGGCGACGGACATCTGGAAACCGTTTGGCGTCTGCATGCGCCGGAACGGCGCCAGCCGCGTGGTTTCTTGCACCGCGGCCATAATCGCGGCGGCATCCCGCAAGGCGAACCCGCGCAAGATCACCGCGCCGGGGCAGACGGCTTCATTCCACGGTGCTACCTCCGGGGCATCGAACAAGCTATAAGTCATGGCGCTTAACGAGACAAATCAGCGGGAAAATTATACCTCAGGGTGTCCGCCGCCACCTTCCAAACCGCTGAAAGAAACCGCTGAAAGTGTCCCGGCCTGGTATGACCGCCAGCAACATTGCAATAAAAAAACAAGGTCATAAATCGCGCTTCTGAATTCATCCAACTTCTCCCAAGGCGCGCTAAAGTCGCCAATTTTGGCGCTATATCTGCCAAATACGCACAATTTACTTGCTGGGTAATAATTACAAATGTAAATTTTTTGCTTACATCTCGTCACACTTCTTACGAAATCCGCACGGACGTTTGTTTTTCAGAGTGCTATCTTGGCTCCATGTCGCAATTCAATGGAACTGCGACCCCTAGCGAGTCCTTAAAATTTTTATGAAAGATTAATGCTATGAAAAAGATCGTCTTTGCAGTGATCGCCTCCGCCGCCGCCATGGCCAGCGTCTCCGCTTTTGCACAAGATCCTAATACCTGGTATGCCGGCGCAGGTGTGACCGACAATCATTACAAGTTCGATGTGCCTAACGCCACCAGTCCGGACAACCGTAGCGGCTACGCCGCTGCCGGCAAGTTCTTCGGCGGCTATAACATCGACAAGATGTGGGGCGTGGAAGCCGGTTACACCGACTTCGGCAGCAACGGCTATAACTACACGGATGCCACGACCGGCCGTGCCGGCAGCATCACCAGTAGTTCGCATGCTTTCTATGTCGCCGGCAAGGGTACGTATTCGGTTACCGACCAGGTCTCCGTCTTCGGCAAACTCGGCGTGGCGCGCAGCCATGACAGCATCGACGGCACCGGTATCGCTTCCGGCATCACCGGCCAAAACAAGAATGGCCTGTACGCATCGGTCGGCGGGGAATACGCGATCAATAAAAAGATTTCGCTGATCGCCGAATATGAAAAACTCGGCCAGACGCCTGACCAGGGCCGCAAATCCGCTGCCTTCTCGCTGAGCGCAAAGTACAACTTCTAAGGAAAAGGCGGACAACAATGTCCGCTTGCCGAAGGCACGGTGGCGACGTCAAGTCCTTGCAAGCGCTTCGGTTTCTTTAAAAGCAACAGCTCCCCACAGGGAGCTGTTGTCACGTTTACAGCACGCCTCAGACCGTCAGCGGCTTGTAGCGGATGCGCTTCGGCTTGGCGCCTTCCTCGCCCAGGCGTTTTTTCTTGTCGGATTCATATTCCTGGTAGTTGCCGTCAAAGAAAGTCACCTGTGAGTTGCCTTCAAACGCCAGGATGTGCGTGGCGATGCGGTCGAGGAACCAGCGGTCATGGGAAATCACCATCACGCTGCCGGCGAATTCCAGCAAGGCGTCTTCCAGCGCGCGCAAGGTTTCCACGTCGAGGTCGTTGGATGGTTCGTCCAGCAACAGGACGTTGCCGCCCATCAGCAGGGTCTTCGCCAGGTGCAGGCGGCCGCGTTCGCCGCCGGACAGGTTGCCGACGATTTTCTGCTGGTCCGAACCCTTGAAGTTGAAGCGGCCCAGGTAGGCGCGCGAGGGCATCTCGAAGCGGCCCACGGTGAGCATGTCGGCGCCGCCGCTGACATCCTCGAATACGCTCTTGCTGTCGGACAGGGTATCGCGGCTCTGGTCGACGATCGAGACCTTGGCGGTCTGGCCGATCACGACTTCGCCGCTATCGGGCTGTTCCTTGCCGGTAATCATTTTGAACAAGGTCGATTTACCGGCGCCGTTCGGGCCGATGATGCCGACGATGGCGCCGGCCGGGATGGTGAACGACAGATTGTCGATCAGCAGGCGGTCGCCGAAGGCTTTCGAGACGTTCTTGAATTCGATCACTTCATTACCCAGGCGCTCAGCCACCGGGATAAAGATTTCCTGGGTCTCGTTGCGCTTCTGGTATTCGTGTTCGGACAGCTCATTGAAACGCGCCAGGCGCGCCTTGCTCTTGGCCTGGCGGCCCTTGGGATTCTGGCGCACCCATTCCAATTCCTTGGCGATGGTTTTCTGGCGCGAGGATTCGCTCGCCTCTTCCTGCTTCAGGCGGTTGCTCTTTTGTTCCAGCCATGAGCTGTAATTGCCTTTCCATGGAATGCCGTGGCCGCGGTCGAGCTCGAGTATCCATTCGGCGGCGTTGTCGAGGAAGTAGCGGTCATGGGTGATGCCGACCACGGTGCCGGGGAAGCGCAGCAGGAATTGCTCCAGCCAGTCGACCGATTCCGCATCCAGATGGTTGGTCGGCTCGTCGAGCAGCAGCATGTCCGGTTTCGACAGCAACAGGCGGCACAGCGCGACGCGGCGCTTTTCGCCGCCCGACAGCACGCCGATTTTGGCATCCCACGGCGGCAGGCGCAGCGCATCGGCGGCCATTTCCAGTTGCAGGTTCAGGTTGCCGCCGTCGGAAGTCGAGATGATCGCTTCCAGCCGCCCCTGTTCGGCGGCGAGCGCATCGAAGTCGGCGTCTTCCTCGGCATAGGCGGCGTACACGGCGTCCAGCTTGGCTTGCGCCTCGAACACTTCGCCCAGGCCGCTTTCGACCACCTGGCGCACGGTCTGTTCCGGGTCCAGCACCGGTTCCTGCGGCAGGTAGCCGATGTTCAGGCCCGGCATCGGCACGGCTTCGCCCTGGATGTCGGTGTCGATGCCGGCCATGATTTTCAGCAGGGTCGATTTACCTGAGCCGTTCAAGCCGAGCACGCCGATCTTGGCGCCAGGGAAAAACGACAGCGAAATATCCTTCAGGATCTGGCGCTTGGGCGGGACGATTTTGCCCACGCGGTTCATGGTATAGACGTAATTTGCCATTGAGGTATCTCGGTAATGGTGTCGGTAATAAAGCGAAATGAACAGGAAGGTGGACAGCATACGATAAATGCCGGATACGGGCCAGTGCCAGCGGACATGGGCAGGGAACATGCGCAAGCGAGTACGGGTGGGCATATGGCTAACGTACGCGACC
>DASYLQ010000055.1:0-6011 GCA_036009485.1 Janthinobacterium sp. | reverse complement strand
TGGTCACGGTATGCAATTTGACGCGGCCGTTGCCGTCGACCACGGCGATGCGCGTGCCTTCGGGGCGGAACAGGATCACGTTGGACGGCACCAGCATGGCGTTGGCCGAGCCGCCCAGCGGAATCGACACTTGCACATAGGCGCCGGCCAGCAGCTTGTTATCCTTGTTCGGCAAGTTGATCTCGACTTGCAGCGTGCGCGTGGCGGCGTCGATGGCGCCGGCGGTGCGCGCCACGGTGCCCTTGAAGACCTGGCCCTGCAATTCGTTTTGCGTGATGCTGACGGCGTCGCCGGCCTTCAGGCGCTGCGAATACGTCTGCGGCACGAAGACATACACGCGCAGCGGGTCGACCTGGGCCAGCGTAAACAAGGCCTGGGCCGGGTTGCCGGCGCCGGCGTTGATCAAGTCGCCGACCTCGACGTTACGCCGCGTGATCACGCCGGCAAACGGCGCCACCACTTGCTTGAAGCCTTCCAGCTTTTGCAGGCGGCGCACATTGGCGTCGGCGGCGGCCAGGTTGGCCTGGCCCTGCGTAAAGGCGCTGGAACGCTCCTCCAGTTCCTGTTGCGTGACCGCATCCTTCTTGCGCAAGGCTTCCCAGCGCGCGGCCGAGCTCTTCGCCAGGTCCAGGCTGGACGCGGCTTGCTGGCGCGCGGCGACGGCTTGCGACAGTTGCTGGTCGATTTCCGGCGTATCGATTTCCGCCAGCACCTCGCCCTTGTTGACGCGGGCGCCGATGTCCTTGTTCCAGCGCAGCACATAACCGGCGCTGCGCGCATAGATCGGCGATTCGATCATCCCTTGCAGCGTGCCCGGCAAGACCAGCGGCTCGCCCCCGGCGGCCGGCTTGGCGTTGACCGTGGTGACGTACTGGGCCGACTGTTCGCCGGTCGAGGCCGCCAGCGCGCGGGCATGGGCGGCGCGCATGACGACGTTGACGACGGCGCCGGCGGCCAGCACGACCAGCACGCCGGCGCCGAACAGTTTGGCGCGGCGCAGGATGGGCGCGCGGTTGACGTGATGGTGAGGGTCGGATGCCGGCTCGTGGCCTCCGCCATGGATACCGAGAGCTGCGTGACGTTGTTCAGACATGGTGAATTCCCTTCTTATACAGCAGGCGACGATTGTGGTGGCTGGCCCGCAGGATGGGCCTTCTTGCGATGTTCCAGATAACTATGCACGCCGGCGAACACGATCGGCACGAAGACCAGCGTCGACACCGTGGCGAACAGCAGGCCGCCGATGACGGCGCGGCCCAGCGGCGCATTTTGCTCGGCGCCTTCGCCGAAGCCGATGGCCATCGGGATCATGCCGATGATCATCGCCAGCGCCGTCATCAGCACCGGACGGATACGCGTGGCGCCGGCTTCCAGCGCGGCCGACAGCGGCGGCAAGCCATCGTTGAGGCGCTGGCGGGCGAAGGACACCATCAAGATACTGTTCGCCGTCGCCACGCCCATGCACATGATGGCACCGGTCAGCGCCGGCACGCTCAGCGTGGTGCCGGTCAGGAACAGCATCCAGACGATGCCGGCCAGTGCGGCGGGCAGCGCGGTAATAATGATAAAGGGATCGACCCAGGACTGGAAGTTGACCACGATCAGCAGATACACCAGGACGATCGCCATCGCCAGGCCGATGCCCAGGCCGAAGAAGGACGAATTCATGGTCTGCACCTGGCCGCGGATGGTGATGTGCGAACCGCGCGGCAATTTCGGCCGCAATTCGTCGACCAGTTTTTGCACGTCGCCGGAAACGCCGCCGAGGTCGCGGCCCTGGACGCTGACGAAGAGGTCGATCACCGGCGTGATGTTGTAGTGCGAGACCACCGCCATCTGCGTGGTCGGCTTCACCTGCACCAGGTTGCTCAGCAACTGGGACGGCGTGGCCGGATCGGCGGCGGCGCCGCTGCCCGCCCGCACCGGGGTGCGCAGCAGGGCGTCGAGACTGTCGACCTGGTATTGCGGCGTTTGCACGGCCAGGTTATACGCGACGCCGTTGGCCGGATTCAGCCAGAACGCCGGCGCCGTCTGGGTGCTGCCGGACAGCGAGATCAGCACGTTTTGCGCGACGTCGTTGGCATTCATGCCGAGTTGCTTGATCTGGCTGCGGTCCATATCCAGCTGCAGGGTCGGCAAGTCCAGACGCTGCTGGATATGCACGTCCACGGTGCCCGGAATTTTCTTGACGTCCTTCATCAAGTCGCTGGCGAAACGGTAGCTGGTGGCCAGGCCGGGACCGGAAATCTGCACGTCCAGCGCCGCCGGCAAGCCGAAGTTCAGGATTTGCGTGACGATGTCGGCCGGCTGGAAAAAGAATTCGATGCCGGGGAAGCGCTTCGGCAATTCCTTGCGCAGGCGGTCGATATACGCGCCGGTCGGCTTGTGGCCTTCTTTCAGCGACATCAGGATTTCGCCGTCCAGCGTGCTGATGATCGCCGCATTACTGTAGGACAGATTGATGCCGCTGACCGGCAAGCCGAGGTTGTCGAGCACGGATTCGAGTTCGTCGGCGGGAATCATTTCGCGGATGGCGTTTTCGACCTGGTCGGCGATGCGCGCGGTTTCCTCGATGCGGGTGCCGCTCGGCGCGCGCATGTGCAGGCGGATCTGGCCGGCGTCGACGGCCGGGAAAAAGTCGCGCCCCAGCGTAAACACCAGGCCCAGCGACAAGATGCAGAAAGCCAGGAAGGCGCCGCCGAAGGCCTTGCGGTGGGTCAGCAGGCTGGACAGGATGATGACGTAGCCGCCGCGGAAGCGCTCGAAGGCGGCGTCGAAGCGGCGATAGGCGCGCTGCAGCAGGCTGGGCTTGGCGTCCGGATGCGGCGCGGCGTGGTCCATCATCAGCATGACCATGGTCGGCACCAGGGTGCGCGACAGGATGTAGGAAGCGATCATGGCGAACACCACCGCTTCGGCCAGCGGCACGAACAGGTATTTCGCCACGCCGGCCAGGAAGAACATCGGCACGAAGACGATACAGATACACAGCGTCGACACCAGGGCCGGCACGGCGATCTCGCCGGCGCCGTCGGTGATGGCGGTATGCAGGTCGGAGCCCAGGTGCAGGTGGCGCTCGATGTTTTCGATGGTCACGGTGGCGTCGTCGACCAGGATGCCCACCGCCAGCGCCAACCCGCCCAGGGTCATGATGTTGATGGTTTCGCCCAGCGCGTACAGCGCCAGGATCGACGACAGGATCGACAGCGGGATCGAGACGGCGATGATGGCGGTCGAGCGCCAGTTGCCGAGGAAGAGCAGGATCATCGCCGCGGTCAGGCCGGCGGCGATCAGCGCTTCGCGGATCACGCCGCTGATGGCGGCCTTGACGAACACCGACTGGTCGAACAGGGGCGTGATCTTGATGTCCTTGGGCAGCGATTGCGCCGCCGTCGGCAACAGGTTGCGCAGGTTGTTGACGATGTCCAGGGTCGAGGAACCGCCGTTTTTCAAGATCGACAGCAAGACGCCGCGCTGGCCGTTCTGGCGCACGATATTGGTTTGCGGCGAGAAGCCGTCGCGCACCCGCGCCACTTCCGACAGGTAGGTGGTGGCGCCGTTCTTGTTCACCACGGGAATCGAGTTCAAGCCGGCGATGGAATCGGGCGAGCCGTTCATGGCGACGTTAAATTCGGTGCTGCCGATCTTGGCGGTGCCGGACGGCAGCGTCAGGTTTTGCGCATTCACGGCATTCACGATGTCGGTCGGCGTCAAGCCCTTGGCCAGCATGGCCTTGGTATCCAGGTCGACCGAAATCACGCGCGATTTGCCGCCATACGGATACGGGATGGCGGCGCCGGGAACGGTGATCAGTTGCGGCCGCAGGAAGTTCAGCGCGGTGTCGCCCAGCGCCTGTTCCGTCATGGTCGGGCTGGACAGGGCCAGCTGGATCACCGGGATGCTCGACGCCGAATACTGGATCACCAGCGGCGGCGTGATGCCCGGCGGCAGCTGGCGCAACTGGGCTTGCTCGATCGCCGTCACCTGGGCGATCGCGGTCTGGATATTTGCGGTCGGCTGGAAAAAGATCTTGATGACCGCAATGCCGTTCAGCGACTGCGACTCGATGTGTTCGATGTCGTTGACGGTGGTGGTCAGACTGCGTTCATTGGTGGCGGTAATGCGCTGGGCGATTTCCTGGGGAGACAGGCCGCCGTAGTTCCAGATGATGCTGATGACCGGAATATTAATATCCGGAAAAATGTCGGTCGCCATCTTGGTCAAGACCAGTGGCGTGGACAATAAAATCAACAACGCCATGACGATAAACGTGTAGGGGCGCCGTAAGGCAATTTGAACGATCCACATCTTGAATAGATTTCCGTAGGGAATGTTTGGCTACTGGCAGCGGGGAATTGTATCGGAGTTTGCGTTTATTGGTCCGGACCCGATTCCAAAATCGGGGAATGTTAACAACTCTTAATTTAACCCTGGAAAGACGCCCACTTTTGGGGCAAAGCGCCGTTGCGGTGCATGCTCGCCTGTCGTCAAGATAGCGGAAAATGCTGAGCAAAGGCCCCATGATATGCGTTTTAAAACATTTCAGTTATTCGCATTGGCGGCGCGGCGAGCTTATCGCTACCTGGTTTTGAATGCCTTGGAGGACCTCTTAGCGATGCGGCCCCGCCCCCAGCTTGGCGCTGGCCGCCACCAGCAACATGGCGCCCCCGAGCCCGGCAAACGCCACATTCAAACTGGCCGCATGCGCGACCAGGCCTATCATCGCCGGCCCGGCCAAAATGCCCGCATAACCCAGCGTCGTGATGGCGCCGATCGCCAGGCTGGCCGGCATCGCGCGCTGCTTGCCGGCGGCGCTGAACAGAATCGGCACGATATTCGACGCGCCCAGCCCGATCAGCACAAAACCCAGCAAGGCGAAGGCGGCCGACGGCGCCAGCACGGCGACAAAAAAGCCGCCGGCCGCGCACAGGCCGCCCAGCAGCAACACGCGCTTGCCGCCGAAACGCCGCACCACGCGGTCGCCCGTCAGGCGTCCGGCGGTCATGGCGCTGGCGAAGGCGGCATAACCGAGGCCGCCCCAGTTGGCGTCGAGTCCGCGGCCGCCCGTCAACAGCAGCGCGCTCCAGTCCAGCATCGCGCCTTCGGCCAGAAAAACGATAAAACACAGCAGACCGATCAAGATCACGGCGCCATGCGGCATCACGAAAAGGGAGGCGTCGCGCTCGGCCGCGTCCGGTTCGCGCAACAAATGGGGGCCGGCGCAACACAGCACCAGCGCCACCGGCACGGCCAGGGCCGTCGTCGCGGCAAGCAGGCTGAGTCCGCTCCACAACAGCAAGGCCATGCTGCCGGCGCCGGCAAAACCGCCGACGCTGAACAAGCCGTGGAAGCCGGACATCAGCGCGCCGCCGCTTTCCTTTTCGACGATGACGGCCTGGATATTCATCGCCACATCGAGGGTGCCGAGCGAGGCGCCGAACAGGAACAGGGCCAGGCTGAGCAAGAGCGGACTGGGCGCCACCGCCAGCATGGGCATGCTCAGGCACACCACGGCGCCGGAACACAGCACGACCGGACGGCAGCCGAAACGCGAGGCCAGCACGCCGGTCGCCGGCATCGCCAGCAGCGAACCGCCGCCCAGGCACAACAGTAAAAGGCCGAGCCCGCCCTCCTCCAGGCCCAGCCGGGTCTTGGCATAAGGCACCAGCGGCGCCCAGGCCGACATGGCGAGGCCGGCCACCAGGAAGGCCAGGCGGGTGGACAGGCGTTGTTTCGGTCCGACTGTATTCATGTTTTTTCTTTCCGCAGTTTTGAACTGACGCCTTATTCCGGAATGAAAACCTCGATGCGCTATTTGCGGCCGGCGGCAATACCAATGCGAACGGCAGCGTAAGGACGATGGCGCCGTCCTTACGCTGCCGTCAAGGTCAGCTAAAGACCTAACGTTAGAGCCAGATGATTGCCGCGGCAACTACAATGATCAGGCCATACTTGGTCAGCTTGTACGCGGTCTTGTTCCAGGCCTTATAGCGGCGGCGGTACTGGCCCAT
>DASYLQ010000054.1:0-1711 GCA_036009485.1 Janthinobacterium sp. | reverse complement strand
GCCACGATGCCGCCGCCTTTGCATCCATTTCCCACCTGAGCGTCGGCGACTTCCGCAACTGGCTGCTCGGCGACGGCGTCGACGCCGCCGTGCTGAAGGCGGCGGCGCCCGGCATCACGCCGGAGATGGCGGCGGCCGTGTCGAAGATCATGCGCATCCAGGACTTGATCCTGGCCGCGCAAAAATGCCGCGTCGTGACTGCCTTCCGCAATACCCTGGGACTGGAAAAGCGCATGGCCACGCGCCTGCAGCCGAACCATCCGACCGACGATGCCGGCGGCATCGCCGCCAGCATTCTCGACGGCCTGCTGTACGGCAGCGGCGACGCGGTCATCGGCATCAACCCGGCCAGCGACAATGTGCCGCAGGTGATCAAGCTGGTGGCGATGCTGGACGCCATCATCGACCGATACGCGATCCCGACCCAGTCCTGCGTGCTGACCCACGTCACCAACACCCTCGCGGCGATCGAACGCGGGGCGCCGGTCGACCTGGTGTTCCAGTCGGTCGCCGGCACCGAGGCGGCCAACCGCGGCTTCGGCATCGACCTGGGCTTGCTGGCCGAGGCGCGCGCGGCGGCGCTGTCGCTGGGGCGCGCGACGCCGTGCACCTGGCGCTCGATGCCGGGGCGCTGGCCGGCTCGCTCAAGGCTGCGGGCCGCGACAGCCTGGTCTTGCACAGCGCCGCCGCCGACCGCCACACCTATCTGCAGCGGCCCGACCTGGGACGGCAGCTGGACGCGGCTTCGCGCCAGGCGCTGCAAAGGCTGCCTCGCGGCGCCGGATACGACTTGGCGCTGGTCGTCGCCGATGGCTTGTCGGCGCTGGCCATCGAACAAAACCTGCTGCCTTTCCTGGAGGTGCTGCTAAAAAGGCTGGCGCTGGAAAGCTGGTCGCTGGCGCCCATCGCCATCGTCTCCCAGGGCCGGGTCGCGGTGGGCGACGAGGTGGCGGAATTATTGGGCGCGCGGGCGGTGCCGGTGCTGATCGGCGAGCGCCCCGGTCTGAGTTCGCCCGACAGCATGGGCCTGTACCTTACCTGGGCGCCGGAAGTGGGATTGACCGACGCCGGCCGCAATTGCATCTCGAACGTCAGGCCGGCCGGCTTGCGTTACGGCGAGGCGGCCTACAAGCTGCATTACCTGTTGTCGGAGGCGCGCCGGCGCGGCTTGTCCGGCGTCGGGCTGAAAGATGAAACGCTGGCGCAGGATGGCGCCTTGCCCGGCGCCGCGCGCAATTTCCTGATCGAGTGATTACACTATCTTGATTTCATCGAGCGGCCAGCGCGGCCGGACATTAAATGAATAATCGCGTGTGGCGGCGTCCGGATTGATCTGCAGCCGCATTGCGCCGGCAAAGGCGATCATGGCGCCATTATCGGTGCAGAATTCCAGCTCGGGATAAAACACCTGGAAGCGCTTATTCGCCGCCGCCGCGTTCAGCGAGGCGCGCAACTGCTTGTTGGCGCCGACGCCGCCGGCGATCACCAGGCGTTTCAGTCCCGTGTGCTTCAGCGCCGTCACGCATTTCGCCGTCAGCACGTCGACGATGGCGTCGACGAAGCCGCGCGCGATGTCGGCCCTGTCCTGTTCGCTGATATTGGCGAGCACTTTTTCCCGGTGGTTTTTCACCACCGTCAGCACCGCCGTCTTCAAGCCGGAAAAGCTGAAGTTCAAGTCCTTCGAATGCAGCATCGGCCGCGGCAGCTTGTA
>DASYLQ010000053.1:0-5410 GCA_036009485.1 Janthinobacterium sp. | reverse complement strand
GCGCCCTCGTGCATCAGCGCCAGGGTCAGGCAAGAGTTGATGCGCTTGCCGTCGACCAGCACGGTGCAGGCGCCGCACTGGCCGTGGTCGCAGCCTTTCTTGGTGCCGGTCAGCTGCAGTTTTTCCCGCAACAAGTCGAGCAGGGTGCAACTGGGCGACACGGCCAAGCTTTTTTCGGCGCCGTTGATGCGCAGGCTGAGTTCGAAAGTCTTGGCCGCGGCGGGGCGCAACCCGGGCGCGAGCGCGCCCATCAGTCGATCGTTCATGGTCGTTTACCGCCGTCAGGCGTCCTTATCAAGTTGTTTGACCATTATTGCCGATGACTTTTTTTGCCTTGTCAGCGCGACTCTTTTGCTCGTGTCGGATTAGCCCTACCCGGCCTGGCCGGGCATGGCCAGATGGAATTGCAGATTAGACGGCAAAGCGGGACGCATAATCAATGCATCGTCGCGCTTTTTCTTCAGGGTTTTACCACTTGCATCCTTTGTCCGTCACCGTGTCGATGACCAGCGGGACGATGGCGAGTACGTTGAATGTGGGTCCTGAATAAGCCGTACGGCAATCCTTTCGGATGGCCTTGCCTACCAACTTGGCATCGCTTCCGTTTTCGGCTTTTGCCAGGCTTTCCTCTTCGCGCAAGTGATCGATGCCGTGCTTGTCGCGCTGCCGGTCATTATCCAGGGCGAGCTTGCGCAGATTATCGAGATCGAGCGGCGGATTTTGCTGCGGCATTGCGGCAGTGGAAAGGGGGCGGGCTTCCTGGGACAAGGGAGGAGATGGCGGATTGGAACCGGAAAAGCTGTTTTGCTGTATTACTTCAGGCCGGCCGTCTGGAATGGATAGCGCCGGTGGCGGCGGTTGGTTTTCATGCCGGCTTGCCGCTTGGGTAGCAGGCGCCGCAAGCCTTGCGCCGGCGTCGCCGGCGGTCTTGGCGGCATGAGGGATGTTTAATAAGGTCATATACTCGACAGGCATTTCATCCTGTGGCGGAGGAAAGGTTTGCCGGCTAATTAGGATGTAAACGGCCAACGCATGCATCAGTAAAATAAAAATGCAAAGAAAACCCATTTCGGTTCTGGAGCGAGCAAAAATATGACTGTTCATGCCTTTGAATGTACGCCTGTAGTTGCCATCAATTTCCTGTAATTGAAAGAGCGGCTCTCGTAAATATGTGCCATCCATTCCCACAGGCGCCGGCAGGTTAACTTTATTGCCATCAATATTATCCTGATATCGGATGTTTTGCTGACCGGATTTTTTATTCTCAAAAAAAAGCTACATTTATGCATTAAGCTGACGGCACTTTTCCACGGAAGGATTGCCGACATGCTGACAAAAATGCTGGTTCCCGCGCTGCTGGCGCTGGCCTGCCTGACCGCCGTACCGGTCCAGGCCCAGGACAACCATATCGACACCGTGCGGCCCGATGCGCCGGCGCTGGCGCCGTACGGTACATTCAGCATCGGCGTCGAGACGCTGCAACTGCTGCACCCGCGCCAGCTCGACCTGGTCCACGCCAAGGCGGGCGCGCCGATTCCCGTGTATGACCGGCCGCTCACGGTGGAGGTGTGGTATCCCGCCAAGGCCGCGGCGGCGCCATCCGCGCCCGGCGCCGCTGCCGGCGCATACCGCGTCATGACGCGCGACGGCAAGACCGAGGCCACCTTGTTCGGCAAGGCCAGCCGCGGCGCCGCGCCGGATGCTTCCGCCGGACCTTACCCATTGATCATCATCTCGCACGGTTATCCGGGCAACCGCTACCTGCTCGGCGACCTCGGCGAAAACCTGGCCAGCAAGGGCTATGTGGTGGTCTCGATCGACCATACCGACAGCACTTACGGCGACCAGGGCGCCTTCGCCAGCACCTTGCTGAACCGGCCGCTCGACCAATTGTTCGTGCTCAATGAAATGGCGCGCCTGAACCGGGCCGACCCGTCCGGCGTCTTGAAAGGCATGGTCGATGCCGACGACACCGGCTTGATCGGTTATTCGATGGGCGGCTATGGCGTGCTCAATACCATCGGCGCCGGTTTCAGCGCCGCCAGCGTGGCCTCGCCGCAGGGCGTGCCCGACGGCGCGCTGGCTGTGCGCCAGGCCGGCAACCCGGCTTATATCGCTTCGATGGACCAGCGCATCAAGGCGGCCATGGCCTTCGCGCCATGGGGCTGGAACCGCGGCTTCTGGGACGCCGCCGGACTGGCCGGCGTGCGCACGCCGGTGTTTTTCGTCGCCGGCAGCGTCGACGACGTCGCCGGCTATGCGCCGGGCGTGCGCAACCTGTTCGAGGGCAGCGTCAATGCGCCGCGCTTCCTGCTGACCTTTGAAAACGCCAACCACAATGCCGGCGCGCCGATCCCGGCGCCGAAGGAAACCTGGATCCCGTCCGGGCCGCAAAAGACCATCACGGCCGGGCATTACGCCGACGCCGTCTGGGACAGCGTGCGCATGAATAACATCGCCGAGCATTTCGCCACCGCCTTCCTCGGCAAATACCTGAAGAACGACGCCGCCATGGATCCCTACCTGAGCCTGGTCGAACATGCCAGTGACGGCAAATGGTCGGTCGACGCCAACGGCGCCTTCAATAGCAACCACACTTACTGGAAGGGCTTTGCCAACCGTAGCGCGGCGGGGCTGAAGCTGGAACGGCGTTCGGCGCAATAGCGCCGGACCGGGCTTTGGCCCGATAAGGGCCCGATAAGCATGGAAAATGCGTGCGCCATTCGTCTGATTCAGCCTGAATTTAGTGTTGTTCGGTATAATCATCCGCTTGGCTGTTTGTTCTCCGTGTGGCGTTCAAGGCCAATTCATCATTGGAGAACAAAAAGAATATGGCTTCATCCCACGATACCGTCAGCATGGCAGTGTTTTGCGACTTCGAAAACGTCGCCCTCGGCGTGCGCGACGCGAACTATGAAAAATTCGACATCAAGCCCGTGCTCGAGCGCTTGCTGCTGAAGGGCAGCATCGTCGTCAAGAAGGCATATTGCGACTGGGACCGCTACAAGGGCTTCAAGGCGACCATGCATGAAGCGAACTTCGAACTGATCGAAATTCCCCATGTGCGCCAGTCCGGCAAGAACTCGGCCGACATCCGCCTGGTGGTCGACGCCCTCGACCTGTGCTACACCAAGTCCCACGTCAACACCTTCGTCATCATCAGCGGCGATTCCGACTTTTCGCCGCTGGTGTCCAAGCTGCGCGAAAACGCCAAGCAGGTGATCGGCGTCGGCGTCAAGCAATCCACTTCCGACCTGCTGATCGCCAACTGCGACGAATTCATTTTCTACGACGACCTGGTGCGCGAGAGCCGCCGCGCCGAAGCCAAGCGCGACGAGCGCAAGGCGCAGCCGCAGGCCAAGCGTCCGCCTACCGACGAGAGCAACCGCCGCAAGGAAGAAGTGGATGCGCGCAAGAGCAAGGCGATCGAGATGGCGGTCGAGACTTTCGACGCGCTGGTGTCCGAGCGCGGCGACAGCGGCAAGATCTGGGCGTCGATGCTGAAGGAAGCGATCACGCGCCGCAAGCCCGATTTCAGCGAGTCGTATTACGGTTTCCGCACCTTCGGCAATTTGCTGGAAGAGGCGCAGACGCGCGGCTTGCTGGAATTCGGCCGCGATGAAAAATCCGGCGCGTATGTGTACCGCAGCAGCGGCAACGCCGCCGCGGCCAGCGCCGTCGAGAACGTGAATGGGAACTTGAACGAGCAGCCGGAGCTGGAAACCGCCGCCGCGCCGCTTGACGACGAGGCGCCAGCCGCTGCGGCGCCGGCGCCGGCACAGAATTCGTCGGAAGAGGGCGGCGCCAGGCGCGAATCGTCGCGCCGCGGCGGCAGGGGACGCAAACAGGAATCCTCCAGCCGGCGCGGCAACCAGGCGGCCGCCGACGAAGCCGTCGCGGTCGGGCAGCCGTATGAGGAGCCCGTGCCCGCGCCTGTGCTGTTTGAACCTGCGCCGTTCGTGCCTGTGGCCGACATCGCGTCGCCTGCCGATGCGCTGGAAGCGGCGCCGGCCGACGCCGGCAATGAGCGGCGCAAGAGCAGCAGGAGCCGCACCGGTTTCCGCACCCCGGTGGTGAATATCGCCGAGACGGTCGGCGAAACCGTCGCCTTCGAACCGGTGCCGGCCGTGGCTGCGCCCGAAGCGGCGGCCGAGGCGGAAGTGGCGGCCGCGGATGACGGCGGCGGCCAGCGCGAACCGCGCCGCAATGGTCGCGGCGGCCGCAAGCCGGCGGCCAAAAAGGCCGCGGCGGCGCCAGCCGAAGCTCCCAAGGCTGTCGAGCCGGCAGTGGAAATTCCGGCGGCGGCTGCCGTGGCGGCAGAGGCGCCAGCCAAAGCTGGGCGCAAGCCTGCCTCCCGCAGCAGCCGTCCGCGCAAACAAGCCGCGTCGGAGTAAGACGCCGGCCGTTCAGGGGCGAGCCGCTCCTGAATCAGGGACCTCAGGAGGGTTTATTTCTCGCGCGGGCAGGTGGCGGTCTTGGAGTTGGGGCCGTGCTGGAAGACGTCGATGCCGTCGGGCGCGTGGTTCGATTCGGCATAGAAGCAGTACGTGCCGGCTGCGCCGACGACCTTGTAGATCTTGCGGCCATAACCGCCTTCATCCATGACTTCGGTAATTGTCGGCGCCTCATACCAGTGCTTGGGCACGGCCGCCGCGGCTTCGGCGAAACCTCTTTCCAGCCTTTTCTGCGGCGTATCCACAGGCGCCGGTATCCGGCCGGGGATTACCTCATGATGACCAATACACGGATATGAAGAAATCAGTCGCCCGTCATCCCTTAGTGATGGGTGGGGATCCCATCGTGGGTGGAACTCCAGCTGGACAAGCAGTTGACAGGGCTTGCCAAGCAATGCGTACAGTCGACATCACAAATATCAGGAATAAAACCTGAGCCAAAAATGCGGCGAAATCAAAACCGTAAGCCAACCCTGCCCACGAATTAATAACGACATCACTCACGATAATCGCGACGGTCAAAGCTAAACCGGCCTTTGGTCGAGCCAGCAGTAGGATGACGACGAGCGGGTCGAGGAACGTCAGTGCGGTCCAAAAAAAGCTGAAGAAAAGTGGCAAGCCGCCGTAGTCCCATTGCAAACCGTACGCAAAAACAATCCGTGCATGATTATACGTGGCGCCGGCCAAGCACAAGGCGTAGATAAGACGTATTAAAAGAGGGGGCGAATAAATTCAATATTTCCGTATTGATAACAATATCGCGCTTACTGGGACCAATGGCCGGGAAAAATACTCGCGCTCCGCTGGTCGCCGCGTCTCCGGTTTTTCGACTGTGCGAACGACAGCTAATGACCGCTATCGCCTGCGGATTCAACCGGTGATTGCAACACTCTAACCTAGTGCGCAAGCGTAGGAGTGTTGAACATGAAACAGCAGCCTCGAATTTATTACACCGA
>DASYLQ010000052.1:0-15667 GCA_036009485.1 Janthinobacterium sp. | reverse complement strand
TACCTGGCCTTGGCGGCCATCGCCGTCGGCCATCTGGGCTGGCCAGTGAAAAAGGCTTGCCGGCGGAAGTCAGCGTGCAAAATCGTCCGGCTCGGCCAGCCTGGATGAAGCCGGGCGCCAGGCGGCGCTGCGCTCCCTCTTCAAGCCGTATATGGAAACGGAAAACGGAAAACGGCAGGGCCGTGGCGGTATTCGTGCTGGTGCCGCTGAATTTCCAGATTTCCTGAGCGCCGCGCCTGCCCTTTTGTATGCTGCGGTCCGTTCGGAATGTCGTATACTCCGCCACATCGACGCCAAGTACCGCACGTTCATGCGGCACCCACTTTAGAAAGCATCCCATGAAGGGCGATAAAGAAGTCATCCGTTTGCTTAACGCGCAGCTGACCAACGAACTGTCCGCCATCAACCAGTATTTTTTGCATGCGCGCATGTACAAGCACTGGGGCTTGGCCAAGCTGGGCAAGAAGGAATATGAAGAATCCATGGGCGAAATGAAACACGCCGACAAGCTGATCGACCGCATCCTGATGCTCGACGGCTTGCCGAACCTGCAGGCGCTGCACAAATTGCTGATCGGCGAATCGACACCGGAAATGCTGGAATGCGACCTGAAGCTGGAACGCGCCGCCCAGGCCACCGTCAAGGAAGGCATCGCCACCTTCGAAAAGCTGGGCGACTACGTGTCGCGCGACCTGTTCCTGATGATCCTCGACGATACCGAGGATCATATCGACTGGCTGGAAACCCAGATCGACTTGATCGGCAAGGTCGGCCTGCAAAACTACCTGCAGTCCCAGATGGACGAGTAAGGGACGAGTAAGACAGGTCACAAAAAAACGGCCTTTATTCCGGCGAGGTATCCTTGAACGACTGGCGTTCAGCCAGTTTGTCGTACAGCTTGTCCAAATTCGGATAATCGCCGCGCCAGTCGATCTCGGGGAAGCGGAAGGCCAGCCAGCCCAGCGCGCAGCCGGTCGCGACGTCGGCCAGCGAATATTGCTTGCCGGCGCAATAAGGGCTCTCGCCCAGGCGTTGCGACAGCGCCGCCAATCCCAGGTCGACTTTCTTCATCTGCCGTTCGACCCAGGCTGCACTGCGCTGTTCCGGCGTGCGCAGCGTGCGCTCCAGGCGCACCGAGACGCCGGCGTCGAGGATGCCGTCGGCCAGCGCTTCCCAGCATTTGATGTCGGCGCGCTCGCGCCCGTTGCCGTTCGGCGGCAGCAGCTTGCACACCGGCGTCAGCGTGTCCAGGTATTCCACGATGACGCGCGAATCGATCATCGCGCTGCCGTCCTCCATCATCAGGCAGGGCACCTGGCCGAGCGGATTGGAGAGCGAGATGGCGGTCTCGGCGGCCCAGACGTTATCCAGCTCAAACACGTAGTCGAGCTTTTTTTCAGCCATTACGATCCGTACTTTACGGACAAACGGGCTGGCGAGGGAACCGATCAGTTTCATAGATGCTTATAGTGGAAGAACAGCCGGCAGTATAACATCGGCCCTTGCGCCGCCGGGAAGGGTTGCCGCTTCCAAAAGCGCCAGGGCCAAGCCGGCCGCAGCGCAAGCAACGGTTTTCCGCCGCGCACCAGTGGTAAAATCCTGCCTTATGCCGGCGCCCGCGGGTGTCCAGCGCCGGCCTCACGACTCACGACCAACCTCTCTTAAAACGTCCGCTCCCATGACCTCTACCGCCCCTTATTCCACGCTGTCGGCCCTGTCCCCCCTGGACGGCCGCTACGCCAGCAAGACCGACCAGCTGCGCCCCATCCTGTCCGAGGCCGGCTTCATGCACCACCGCGTGAAAGTGGAGATCTCCTGGCTGCAGGCGCTGTCGCAGGCCGGCTTCGCCGAAATCCAGCCGTTCTCCGCCGCCGCCGGCGCGCTGCTCGACAAAATGGCGTCCGAATTCACCGAGGCCGACGCGGCCCGCATCAAGGCCATCGAAGCGGTCACCAACCACGACGTCAAAGCCGTCGAATACTGGCTCAAGGAACAGGTCAAGGACGTGCCGGAACTGGTGGCCGCCTCCGAATTCATCCACTTCGCCTGCACCTCGGAAGACATCAACAACACTTCGCACGGCATGATGCTGAAGGCGGCGCGCGACACGGTAATGCTGCCGGCCCTGCGCGGCCTGATCGCCCGCCTGACCGAACTGGCGCACGACAACGCCGACGTCGCCCTGCTGGCGCGCACCCACGGCCAGGCGGCCAGCCCGACCACGCTGGGCAAGGAGATGGCCAACGTCGTCGCCCGCCTGAAGCGCGCCGTGAAGCGCATCGAAGAGGTGGAAATCCTCGGCAAGATGAATGGCGCGGTTGGCAATTACAACGCCCACCTGTCGGCCTATCCCGATTTCGACTGGCCGGCGTTTTCCAAGGCCGTCATCGAGCAGCGCCTGGGCCTGGCCTTCAACCCGTACACCATCCAGATCGAGCCGCACGACTACATGGCCGAACTGTTCGACGCCTTTGCCCGCGCCAACACCATCTTGCTCGACCTCGACCGCGACATCTGGAGCTATGTCTCGCTCGGCTACTTCAAGCAAAAGACCAAGGCCGGCGAAATCGGTTCGTCGACCATGCCGCACAAGGTCAACCCCATCGATTTCGAGAATTCGGAAGGCAACCTGGGCCTGGCCAACGCGGTGCTGAAGCACCTGGCGGAAAAGCTGCCGGTGTCGCGCATGCAGCGCGACCTGACCGATTCTACCGTGCTGCGCAATATCGGCGTCGGCCTCGGCTACTCCCTGCTGGCCTACGACAGCTGCCTGCGCGGCTTGAACAAGCTGGAAGTGAACCCGGCGCGCCTGCAAGCCGATCTCGACGCCACCTGGGAAGTGCTGGCGGAACCGGTGCAGACCGTGATGCGCCGCTACGGCATCGAAAATCCCTACGAGCAGTTGAAGGACCTGACGCGCGGCAAAGGCATCTCGAAAGTAGGCTTGCGCGACTTTATCGTGACGCTGGCGATCCCGCAGGAAGCCAAGGATTTGCTGCTGGCGATGACGCCGTCGAACTACATCGGCATCGCCGCCAAACTCGCGCGGGAAATTTGATGCTCTTCGTTTGAACCGGCCGGTCGTATCACCATGACCGTAGCGTCGCTGCAACTCCTTGCCGTACAGCCGTACTGTCTTCGTCGCTGCGCCTTGCTACGCCCATGCTGAACCGGCCGGTAAATAAATCGCGGCTTGCAGCGCGGATCGTTTTTCTTTGCTAAGATAGTCCTAACACGTACTATGTCCGAGAAAGCTGCCGATGCAACGCTATACCAAACCCGCGATCCTGCTGCACTGGCTGACGGCCCTGCTGATCGTCTGCGCCTTCACGCTGGGCTTGGTGATGACCGATATCCACGGCATCACCCCGACCAAGCTGAAATACTATGCCTGGCATAAATGGTTGGGCGTGACCGTGTTCGCCCTGGCCTGCATCCGCCTGCTCTGGCGCAAGTTCAATGCCCCGCCGGCGCATCCGGCCAGCATCGCCGTGTGGCAAAGACAAGCCGCCGACGGCGTGCACATGCTGCTGTATATCCTGATTTTCGCGGTACCCATCTCTGGCTACCTGTACACCTTGTCGGCCGGCGTGCCGGTGGTCTACCTGGGCCTGTTCCAGTTGCCGGTGTTCATGGATCCAAACCCGGAATGGAAACCGGTGCTGAAGAACGTGCATTACGTGCTGAACATGACCATGGCGGCGGCCGTCGCCCTGCATGTGCTGGCCGCCCTGAAGCACCATTTCATCGACCGCGACGGTACGCTCAGGCGCATGCTTCCTTAAACCTCGCGTTTCAAGCGACGCCCCATTTACCCCACAGGAGCTGCTCCATGAAAATCACGCAACGCGCCGTCCTCGCTTCCCTGCTCGGCCTATCCCTCGCCGCCGGCGCCGCCGTCCTCAAGACCGATCACGCCAAGTCCAGCGTTTCGGCCGTGTTCAAGCAAATGAACGTGCCGGTCGAATCGAAGTTCAAGACTTTTAACATTGTCATCGACTACAACCCGGCCACGCCGGACGCGTCCAAGGCCACGGTCGACGTCGACACCGCCTCCCTCGACGTCGGCGAAGCGGAAATGAACAAGGAAGTGGCGAAGAAGGATTGGTTCAACTCGGCCCAGTTCCCGAAAGCGACTTTCGTCTCGACCAGCATCAAGGGCGCCGGCGCCGGCAAGCTGACCGTTACCGGCAAGCTGACGATCAAGGGCAAGACCAGCGACGTCAGCTTCCCGCTGGCCGTCAAGGCCGACGGCGGCAAGCAAGTGTTCGACGGCGCCCTGCCAATCAAGCGCCTGGCCTACAACATCGGCGAAGGCGAGTGGAAGGCCACCGACATGGTCGCCGACGACGTCACCATCAAGTTCCACGTCACGGCGCAATAGGCTCCGAGTCTCGTGCGCCCCGCTTTAACCATCAAGGACATTCATGAAACGACAGCACTTGCTCGTTGCCTTGCTCGCGGGCGCGGGCCTGGCCGGTTCGGCCTTCGCCGCCGACACCTACAATCTCGACCCGAACCACAGCTACCCGAGCTTTGAAGCGGACCACATGGGCATGTCGGTCTGGCGCGGCAAGTTCAACAAGACCAGCGGCACCGTCACGCTCGACCGCGCCGCCAAAACCGGCACGCTGGACATCGCCATCGACCCGGCTTCTATCGACTTCGGCAATCCCGGCCTGAACAAGCATGCGATGTCGCCGGATATGTTCAACGTCGAGAAATTCCCCAGCATCGCCTACAAGGGAACCTCGATGAGCTTCGACGGCGACCGGCCGGTGTCGGTGGATGGCGAGTTGACGATGCTGGGCGTGACCAGGCCGGTCAAGCTGACCATCAATAAGTTCAAGTGCATGATGTCCGAGCGCCTGAAGCGCGAAGTCTGTGGCGCCGACGCCTCGGCGGAATTCAAGCGCACCGATTTCGGCCTGAACTTCGGCACGCCGCGCTTTGCCCCGGAAGTCAAGCTGGCAATACAGGTCGAAGCGATCAAGACAAATTAAGAGCACGGTTTCATCGACGACAAAAGCCTCTGCTCCGCCAATGCGGACAGGGGCTTGTCCCTTGCCGCCTTGTTGTATCTCAATCGAAGCGTTGTCCTAGCCGCCGATTTGCGTACGTTGGCGCACTGACCCTTAATCCTTCCCCGCCCTACACTTTCGCCACTGCCAGACATTCGCTGGACAGCACGCACCACTCATCGCGCGGAGGATTATATGAACTTCATTATCTGGATTGTTATCGGCGGCGTTCTCGGCTGGCTTGCCAGCCTGGTCATGAAAACCGACGCCCAGCAAGGCATCTTCCTTAACATCGTGGTCGGCATCGTCGGCGCCTTCCTCGGAGGTTGGCTGCTTGCACCGCTGTTTGGCACCGGCACCATCAACAGCGACGACTTCAGCATTGCCTCGCTCGTGGTGTCCTTTATCGGCGCCATCATCCTGCTGGCGATCGTCAACCTGATCCGCCGCGGCAGGGCCCGTTAAGACGGCCGCGGAGATCAGGGCGGGTTCCACACGGCCGCCTTGACCGCCGTGCCTTACCAGCCCAGCCGCGTCTTACCAGCCGCGCATTACCAGCCGATATCCCGCAACAGCGGCAAGGTCAGGTCGCGCGGCGGTTCGACTTCGTGGATCAGGTCGACGTTGATGGCCGGTTCCATCAGTTGGTTCGGCTTGGCTGCCGTGGTGTAGTGCGACACCGATGAACCCGGCTCTTCGACAATCGGCGTATACATCAGGATGTGCCGTTGCGCATCGGTCCCCGCCAGCCGCAGCGGATCGACCCCCAGGGCCGCGACGACCCCGGAAGCCGTGCGCGACCGGCGCTGCAAGCTTGAACGGATCAGGTTGCCGTCGTCCTGGCTGACGCGGATCGAGGGGATGGTAATGCTCGGGTCCGGGCCGCTCAAACCGGTGGGGTCGCCCGGCGCGTTGTCGACCACGATCATCCCCTTCGCGCCGGCGTCCTGTACGTTCCTGGCTTTCACGACATAGGCGCAGACGCCGCGATCGACCAGGGCGATATTGTTCCTCACCGCGGTGGCGTTGACCGCGTCCAGCGGATCGCAAGCCAGTCCGGTGCCACCGGCCTGGTCGACCACCGGCATGACTTGGCCGCTGACGGGCGGATTGGCCAGCGGCGGGCCGAACGAGACGTCGCCGACCGCATAATCGCGCGCCGCGTCGCCGGCCGCCGGCCCGCTGATGACCAGCCGGGATACCGGATCGAGCACCTCGGGCACGGCCGCCGTCACCCGGGGGCCATCCCAGGACAAGCCATTGCCGCTGACGGCGGAGGCGACGCGCTGGGCCGCCGTCAAATTGACCCAGACCTGGTTGATGCGGTTATCCAGCAGGAAGTAATCCCAGACCGAAGGCACGCCGAGGAAAAAGTCGCCGCTGCTTCTGTCGGTGTAGGTCTGGAAACCCAGGCCGTGCGCCATTTCATGCAGCAGCACGGTGACGAAGTCGATTCCCGTGCCGAAATTGTTGTCCAGCCCGAGATAAAACGGCGTGCCGGGCAGGCAATCCGGCGCCAGGCCCAGGCGCGAATTGAAATTGGCGCCGATATCCGGCTCGCCGGGCGTCGACAGCTCGGCGCCGCTGATCTTTTCGGCCAGCGCGGACGGATACCAAGTGTTTTGCTTTGGCGCGCCGGGAAAGTCGGCGAAGACTTCTCTGGCGCCGGCCGAACCCAGTACCGCGCCGGTGGCATTGCAGGCCAGCGGGGTGAACGCGGCCTGGATGCGGATCGGCACATCACTGCTCAGCTTGCTGCCCCAGATATCCGCCGCATAGGTGAACGCGATCAGGCGCTGCTGGCCCAGGGTGGTGCCGGGATTGCCGCCGACCGGGGCGGCGGGGGTAGGATCGTTGAAACCTTCCCCAGGCGCATTGGCGTTGACAATGGTAATCGTCGCGGCGTGGGCAGGCGCCAGCGCCAGGCTGGACAGGACCAGCATGGCGGCAATGCGCTTGAAGCCGGAAAAATTCATCGTTTTCATGACCTTACTCCTTGGCGGGCGCGGCGCTGGCGCCGTTGTGGTTGACGGCGGCGTCAACGCCGGCCTGGCCGGACACGCATTCTTCGTGCAACTGCCCTTGGGCGTCGCGGGTCACCACCTCGTACACCGTGGCGTTCGGGCCCAGATACCCCTGGCGGGTCCCGTCGGCTCTCTGCGTGATGCGCGGAACGCTCAGCCCCTGAGTACTGGCGCCTTTACCGGCGGCTCCGCGCAAGGCCTGGAATTCGGCGGCGGTGGGCGCCCGGAATTCGCCGGTGACGGGGTCGCGCACCACCACCATGCCTTCTTGCTGCTGCGCCATGCCTTCTTGCTGTGGCGCCGCAGCCGCCGTGCCATCCTGTTGCGCCGCGGCGCCTTGCGACAGGCCCAGCGCGGCCAGCGCCAGGCCCGCTCCGGCGATGCGGCGCGCGCGCCGGCGCAGGAAGCCGAGCAGGCCCAGCCCTGCTCCGAACATCAGCCAGGATGACGGTTCCGGCACGGCGGCGGCGCTGACGCTGACGCTGTCGATGCCGATGTACTCGTTCATCGCGCCGGTGCCGGTGTAGCGGAAGGCGAAACGGCCGCTGCCGCTGACAATGACGGAATATTCTTGCCAAGTGTCGGGATAGGCGCTGCCCACGCCTATTGTCAGCAAGGTCTGCGCGAACGTCGCCGTGTCGGCGCTGGTGCCGCTGCCGAAGCGCACTTCAAGGGTATCGGCGAAGCCCGGAGTGCCGGCGCTGCGGGTGTAAAACGTCAGTTGCGTCGGACCGGACAAGGTCAGCTCGGGCGTGATCAGCCAGTTGTCGATGCTGCCGTTGCCGTTGGCGACGCTGAGAAAATTCGCGGCGATATAGGAATCCGGTGCGCCGGCTTGCGCGGCAAAAATCCCTGAATTTCCCTGGAACCAGGACTGGCCCTGGGGTTCGCTTTGATTGACGGACAGCCAGCCGGGCAGCGAACCGACGTCGTCGAAACCTTGCGTCAAAACCGGCGCCTGTGGACTGGCCGCCGCCGTGCCGGCATGCGCACAGGCCGCCACAGCCAACGCCGCTGTTACAAAGAGTGTCAATGTGGTTTTCATGGATTCCGCCTTGGTTGTCGTTGGTGGGAGCCATTGCGAGCACGTGCAATGTCATCCAAGAATAGGAGCGCGGAACCTTTTCACATTGATATTTATTTAATGTGTTTTATTGATATTTTTTCATGGGTCACTGCGGAATTTCGCAGCGTGCTTCAACGAAAGAAGTAAGAAAGGCAATATATTTATACCGGACAAGTCAGGTATGCATATTGGTGAGTATTCTCAGTTTCACGAAGAGAGAGGGGCGCGCGAGGGCGCGCTGCGCGCCAGCTGCGTGGCGCAGAAATCCGCCGGCGGGTGGAAACTGGTCGGTGCCCAGGACACCGCATCCGGCCGCCGCAACAGGCGGCCCCGGCGCCGTCAGCCGCGCCGGGTTGAGACGAACAGGCGGGTCAGCTGGTAAGCCGCCTGCTCCAGCAAGGCGCCGGTATTGGCCATGGCCCAGGCCAGCGTCTGCGGCCCCGGGACGATGGAAAAGCAACCGTCGAAGGCTGCATCGAGCTCGGCGCAGGCCTCGACCGCGCCCGACACCAGCGACACCGGCACCGCATGCTTGCGCGCCAGCGCGGCCACCGCGGCCGGGCCTTTGCCCATCATGGTCTGCAAATCGGAACGGCCTTCGCCGGTGATGACCCAGTCATAGCCGGCGATGTCCTCGGTCAGGCCGCTGGTCTCGCAGATGAAGGCGGCGCCTTCATGCAATTTCGCGCCCAGTAAAGCCAGGCCGAAACCCAGGCCGCCGGCGGCGCCGGCGCCCGGCATGCCGGCCACGCCCTGCGCCAGTTCGGGAAACGCGGACTCGAACGCGGCGGCGAATCCGGCCAGGCGGGCGTCGGCCTGCTCCAGGTCCTGGAAACCCTTTTGGCGGCCAAAGATCATGGCCGCGCCCTGTGGTCCGGCGAGGGGGCTGGTGACGTCGGTGAGGGCGATCAGGCGCGTCCCGGCCAGCCAGGCCGTATCGGCGCGGCGGCGGATCTGCCGGATCTGCGCCAGGTTGTCGAAGCGCGGCTGCAGCGGCTTGCCCTCGGCATCCTCGAACTCGTAGGCCAGCGCGCCGAGCAGGCCGGCGCCGGCGTCGGTGGTGGACGAGCCGCCCAGGCCGATGACGATGGTGGCCACGCCCTGCGCATGCAGCTGGCCGATCAATTCGCCGATGCCGGCCGTGGTGCGCTGTTCCGGCGCGGCGACGGCGTCCGGCAGGCCGACGATGCGGGCGACGTCGAACACGGCGAAGCGGCCCATGGCCGGGCTGTCGCAGAGCGCCACCGGCACGCCGCGCGGCACGCCATTGCCGTCGGTGACGGTATGCTGCTGCCAGACGCCGTCCAGCGCCGCGGCGATGGCCTCGGCCGTGCCTTCGCCGCCGTCGGCGATGGGCACTTGCTGCACTTGCGCGGACGGGACGGCACGGCGGATGCCGGCGGAAAGGTGGCGCGCCACCTCGATGGCGTCCATGCTGCCTTTGAAGGAATCCGGCGCGACGAGAACGCGCAGGGTGCTGCCGGCGATACGGTTGGTCGATGTGGTCATTGGTGGCTCGCAAAAATCGGTCGCGCCCAGCCTACCACATTGCATGAGGGCGGGGCCAGTAAATGTTGTCGCCTAGTTACGCTTTTTCAGAAATCTCGATCAGCTTGCAGTGGAAAAAGCGCGCGCTCAGGCGATGATGCCCTCGCGGCGCAGGCGCGCGATGTCGTCCGCGCCCAGGCCCATCCCGGCCAGCACCGCGTCGGTATGCTGGCCCAGGTCCGGCGCCGCCGCGCGGATGCTGCCGGGCGTCGCGCTCAGCTTCGGCACGATGCCGGGCACCTTCATGCGCGCGCCGTCGCCGGTGGTGATATCGCAGATCATCTCGCGCGCCAGGTACTGCGGATCGTCGAGGATGTCGGCGGCCGAATAGATTTTCCCGGCCGGGACGCCGGCGCCGGCCAGCACCCGCAGCACCTCGTCCTGGGTGCGGACGCTGGTCCAGGCCTCGATCGCGGCATCGATTTCCGCCACGCCGGCGACGCGCCCGTCGTTCTGCGCAAAGCGCGGGTCGGCGCCCAGGTCGGGCCGGCCGATGGCGGCCATCAGACGGCGGAAAATGCCGTCGCCGTTGCCCGCCACCAGGACGTGATGGCCGTCGTTGCAGCGGTAGGCGTTGGTCGGCGCGATGCCCGGCATGGCGCTGCCGCTGCGCTCGCGCGTGTGGCCCAGAAAATCCTGCTCGGGGATCAGGCTTTCCATCATGTTGAAGACCGATTCGTACAGCGCCACGTCGACCACCTGACCCTTGCCGCCGTTCTGGTCGCGGTGCCTCAGCGCGAACATCACGCCCATCACGCCGTGCAGCGAAGACAGCGAATCGCCGATGCTGATGCCGGCCCGCACCGGCGGCCGGTCCGGATAACCGGTGACGTAACGCAGCCCGCCCATCGCCTCGCCGATGACGCCGAAACCGGGCAGGTCGCGGTAAGGGCCGCTCTGGCCATACCCTGAAATGCGCAGCATGATCAAGCCCGGGTTGATGGCCGACAATTCTTCCCAGCCCAGGCCCCAGCCTTCCAGCGTGCCTGGGCGGAAATTCTCGACGACGATGTCGCAACTGGCGGCCAGTTGGCGCACCAGCGCCTGGCCCTCGGCCGCCTTGAGGTCGATCGCCACCGATTGCTTGTTGCGCGACTGGATCTGCCACCACAGCGAAGTGCCGTTGTGCAGCTTGCGCCACTTGCGCAGCGGATCGCCGCTTTCCGGCGTTTCGATCTTGATCACTTCGGCACCGAACTCGCCGAGGATCTTGGCGGCGAACGGTCCGGCGATCAGCGATCCCATTTCCAGCACGCGGATGCCGGCCAGCGGCAGTGGTTTGGTATCCATGATGTCGATATGCCTTGATAAAATACCCGCTGCGCGGGGCGACAGGCCATTGTACCGGCTGCGGCAAGCGGCGGTTCGCCGGCGGCTTGCTGTGCGATTATCTGAAGACAAGTCAAGCGACAAGTCAAGCGCGCGCCAGCCACGCCCCCGGCGCACAGCAGGTCCCCGTCCAGTCTCCGGATGCGTGGCCCGGATGCTACAATTCGCCCTCAGACGGCGGACTTATCCAGCCCGCATCTCCCCACGGAATCCGGACCGCTATGCAAACAGACATGCGCACGATCTACGAACTAGGCAATCAAAACCAGACCACGACCTGGCAGGAATGCATCGCCTTTTACCAGGAACTGGCGCAACGCTTTGCGCGCGTGCTGCACTTCGAACAAATCGGCTGGTCCGACGCCGGCATACCGATCCACGCCGGCATCGTCAGTGCCGACGGCGTCTTTAGCCGCGCTGAGATCAAGCGCGCCGGGCGCCCGGTTTTCTTCAACAATAACGGCATCCATCCGGGCGAACCGGAAGGCATCGACGCCTGCATGGCCATGGTGCGCGACCTGTGCTTCGAGCCGGAACGCCTGGCCGCGCTGGGCCGGACCGTGCTGCTGTTCATCCCGATCTACAACGTCGACGGCAGCCTGAACCGCGCCGCGACCTCGCGCGTCAACCAGGACGGTCCCGAGCAGTTCGGCTTCCGCGGCAATGGCCGCCACCTCGACCTGAACCGCGACTTCATCAAGTGCGACAGCCTCAACGCCCAGGTCTTCAACCGCCTGCTGAGCGACTGGGATCCGGACGTCATGGTCGACACCCATACCTCGAACGGCGCCGACTATCCGTACACGATGACGCTGATCCACACCCAGGCCGACAAGCTGGGCGGCGCCCTCGGCGCCTTCCTGCGCCAGACCATGCTGCCGCATATCTTTGAAAAGATGGCGCAGTCCGGCTGGCCTACCTGTCCCTACGTCAACCCCGTCAAGGACAGCCCGGACCACGGCATCGCCGAATTCCTCGAAGTGCCGCGCTTTTCGACCGGCTTCGCCGCCCTGCACCACGTCATCGGCTTCATGCCCGAGACGCATATGCTGAAACCCTACGCCGACCGCTACGCCTCGATGCGCGCGCTGCTGGACGTCACGCTGGCCTTCACCGCCGCCCATGGCGAGGAAATCCGCCGCTTGCGCGCCGCCGCCAGGGAAGACGCGCAGCGCCGGCCGCACTGGCCGGTGCATTGGGTCATGGATGAAAGCAAGCCGTCGACCTTGCGCTTCAAGGGTTATGCCGCGCTCTACACGCCCAGCCTGCTGGGCGATTACACGCGCCTGTCCTACGACCGCGCCCAGCCCTGGGAAAAGGACATCCCCTACTATGACCGTTTCATCGCCGACGTGGTCGTCGCCGCCCCCACCGCCTATGTCGTGCCGCAAGCCTGGCGCGAAGTCGTCGAGCGCCTGCAATGGAACGGCGTCGAGATGCGCCGCATCGCGCAGGCCGGCACGGTGCAAGCCCGCTATTACCGCATCAAGGCGGTCGCCTCGCGCCCGGGTCCCTACGAGGGCCATATCTTCCATGACCAAGTCGAACTCGAGCAATACGAGGCGGCGGCCGAACTGCGCGCCGGCGACTGGTATATCCCGCTAGCCCAACTGAATGCCCGCTACGCCGTCGAAACGCTGGAACCGCAAGGCCACGACAGCTTCTTCCGCTGGGGTTTCTTCAACAGCGTGCTGGAGAAAAAGGAAACTTACTCGAACTACGTCTTCGAAGACCTGGCCGCCCGGATGCTGGGCGACGAGCCGGAACTGAAGGCCGCTTTCGACGCCTGGAAAAACGCCCATCCGGAACTGCTGTCGCAGCAGGACAAGGTGCTCGACTTCATCTTCGAGCACGGCAAGCGCCATGCCGAGCCTGAATGGCGCCGCTATCCGGTGTTGTCCATCGTTTGACGAGCAGCCGGCCGCGCCCGACGGCCGGCCCATCCCGCCCTGCGGCAAGCCATCGAGGACATCCGCCCATGCATTACGCCCTTAACCTGCGCACCTTCGTCTACAGCCATTATTTTTATACCGGCTTGCGCGTCGCCAGCGGGATCCTCGGCCTGATCTTGCTGGCGCGGGCCTTGAGCGATACGCCGACCGCGATAACGGTGGGCATAGGCGCGCTGTGCGCCAGCCTGATGGATCTGCCCAGTCCGCTGCGCCACAAATTCAATGAAATGATGGCGGCGGCCCTGCTGTGCACCGCCGTTACCCTGATCATCAGCCTGTGCACGCCGGTAGCCTGGCTGCTGCTGGTGATGCTGGCGCTGATGAGCTTTTTCGCCAGCATGATGGTGGTATGGGGGAAAAAATCCATTCCCCTGCAGGTGGCCGTGCTATTCATCATGACGCTGTCGATGGAACACGACATGACGCCGGCCGAGGCGCTGCTCCACAGCGCTCTGTTTCTCGGCGGCAGCCTCGCATACGTCGCCTACGCCCTGCTCGTTTCCTGGCTGATGCGCCACCGCCTGAAGCAGCAGGTGCTGGCCGAGGCGCTGTTCGAACTGGCCGCCTACATCGACATCAAGGCCGATTTCTACGATGCCCGCTACAACCTGAGCGAGCAGTTCAACCAGCTGGTGCGCCACCAGAGCATCCTGGCCGACCGCCACCAGGCGGCGCGCGACCTGATCCTGCGCGACAACGACAGCAACAAGGACGCCATCACCGTGCAAGTCCACGTCAGCATGCTCGACGTCTACGAACTGGTGCTCTCGACCCACACCGACTACGCCCTGTTGCGCGCCCACCTGGCCGACTCGGAAGTGCTGCGCGCGCTGCACGACTTGGCCTACAAGGCGGCGCGCGACATCGAAGCGGTCGGCTACGCGGTGACGCGCAAGCGCGCTTCCCACGCCAGCATCGGCTATGAGGCGGAAATGCGCATCGTCGACAATGAATTAAAGGCGCTGGCCTTGCGCCGGCAGGCCGGCGAAGCGACCCAGGAAGCGCAAGCCGTGCTGCGCGCCCAGCGCAACAAGATCCAGGCCATCATCCAGGCGATCGCCGCACTGCACCTGGCGACGCAGAAAGTGTCGGACACGGCGCTGGTGTGGGAAGGCGCCGCCGTGCTGCCTTTCCTGTCGCAGCAAAGCTACGATATCAGGCTGCTGCTGTCGAACCTGAACTTCGAGGCGCCGATCTTCCGCTTCGCGCTGCGCCTGTCGATGGCGATCATGACCGGCCTGCTGATCGGCCCGCACCTGCCCTATGCCGCGCACAGCTACTGGATCGTGCTGACCATCGTCATCATCCTGAAGCCGGCCTACAGCGCCACCAAGCAGCGCCGCAGCGACCGCCTGGTCGGCACCCTGATCGGCTGCACGCTGACGGCGCTGGTGGTGCACTTCGTCCATTCCGAGGCGCTGATCTTCGGCCTGCTGTTCGTCGCCATGGTGGCCTACCCGACCTTCACCTACCTGCGCTACCGCTACGCGGTGATCGCGGTCAGCATGATGATCCTGCTGGAAATGCACCTGATTTCGCCCAGCGGCACCCACGTCATCAGCGAGCGCCTGATCGACACCTGCGTCGGCGCCGGGCTGGCCAGCCTGTTCAGCTTTGTGCTGCCCAGCTGGGAATACCGTAGCGTGCCGGGCCTGGTGCGCCAGGTGCTGGCAGCCAACCTCGGTTATATGCAGGCCGGCTTCGAACTGCTGCAGGAGAAAAGCCCGACCGACTTCCCCTACCGTATCGAGCGCAAGCGGCTGCTGGACAGCCTGGCCAACCTCAGCGCCTCGCTGGTGCGCATGCTCGACGAACCGCCCGGCAAGCGCCGCGCGGTGGAAGACATCAACCTGTTCATCGTGCAGAATTATTTGCTGGTGGCGCATGTGGCGGCGCTGCGTTCGCTGCTGAGCCGGCATGCGCAAGACTTTCCCGCCGGCGCCGTCAACGCCCTGCTGGCCCACAGCTATCGCCAGGTCCGCCATAGCCTTCAACTGGCGCTGCGGCAGCTCGACAGTGCCAACGCGCCGTTCAACACGGCGGCACCGGCGCCGGCCCTGCCCCAGCTCCAGCTGGACCAAGACCTCGCCGGCTGGTCCGGCTGGCCGCTGCTGCGCCGCCGCATCCGCCTGCTGCAGGCCGACGCCGACAAGATCGCCGTGCACAGCGCCGCCATCGAACACACGGTGACGCCGGACAGCGGCGCCGCCCGGCAGGCTGCCTGAGCCCCGGCCCGCATGGACCATGCGAATCAAGCGCCGCTGAGCGCGCGCGACCTGGCTGCGGCGCTGGGCGTCGTGCTGATCTGGGGGTGTAACTTCGTGGCGATGAAACTGGCGCTGCGCGACCTGACGCCGTTCCAGCTGGGCGCCTTCCGCTACCTGTTCGCCGTCCTGCCGCTGATCCTCGTCGTCAGGCCGCCGCGGCTGGCGTGGAAATGGGTCGTGCTGTACGGCTTGCTCCAGGGCGTCGGCCAGTTCGGCCTGCTGTTCCTCGCGCTGCGGGTGGGCATGACGGCGGCGCTGGCCTCGGTGCTGCTGCAAACCCAGGTCTTCTTTACGGCGCTGTTCGGCTTCGTGCTGCTGAAGGAAGGCATCGGCCGTGCGCTGCGGGTGGGCTTGCTCATCGCCGCGCTCGGGCTGGCCTGCTTCGCCATGAACTACCTGGCGCCCCGCGGCAGCGGCGAGACGGCCACCACGGCGGCCGGCTTCCTGCTCTGCCTGGGAG
>DASYLQ010000051.1:0-6859 GCA_036009485.1 Janthinobacterium sp. | reverse complement strand
CGGTCATGCCGGCCAGCAGCGGGAACGCGCAATCGTCGATTTCCATCATGACGCCCTTGAGCGCCTTTTGTGCTTTTTCATCCGGGATTTCCAGCAGTTGCAGAATGACTGGCTGGTCTTTGCCGAGCATGTCGCCGTTGGCGATGCGGAACAACAGTGAATAACCGATCTGGCCGGCGGCGCCGGTGACAGCAACGCGCATTGGGGTTTTAGCCATGATGAATCTCCAAAAGTGGGGTAGAAAACGATCTATGTATCTGACGCTACGCTGGTCCGGAAAAACTGTAATCATACCAAAACCGGCAAGGTGCGTAGAATTACGCCTGCCGGCGCAGGGGACGGGATTTTTTCCGCGGACGGCGCAGGCGGGCGGCATTCCGGGGCTGCGTCGAGGCCGGAGTTTTTTGTTAAACTCCGGCGTGCAGCCAGTGCATGCCGCAGCCTTGCGCGCCCGCCAAGTCCGTCAAAATGCGCATCGAAAACAATGCAAGTCCGAGTGATCGACGGCGAGTGTAGGCGCGTAATTCACTTCTGTCAATCATATCTTATGTCTTATATAAGACAGATAAGTTATTAGTTTTTACTGGACGCAGAAAGGCTTTTGTGTTGAAATCTCGGCCTATGAATCCTGTCCCGCTCAATCCGATCGCCCCAGCCGCCGCGTCCAGTGCAACGGCCGGGCCGGCTGCCGCTGCCGCCACAGCCGCGCCGGCGGCAGCAGGTTCCGGCGCCGCATCCGCGGCGGCCGCTGCGCCGACCTTCAGCCCACTCTACCAGCAAATCAAGGCGCTGATCACGCAAAGCCTGCAGTCGGGCGAGTGGA
This sequence comes from Janthinobacterium sp., assembly GCA_036009485.1. Classification (GTDB taxonomy): domain Bacteria; phylum Pseudomonadota; class Gammaproteobacteria; order Burkholderiales; family Burkholderiaceae_D; genus Janthinobacterium. Next base: position 6,036 of record DASYLQ010000051.1, on the reverse strand, counting down.
AGCCGGGCGAGATGATCCCCAGCGAAGTCGAACTGGCCGGCCGCTTCAAGGTCAGCCAGGGAACGGTGCGCAAGGCGATCGACGAGCTGGCGGCGGAAAACTTGGTCATGCGCCGCCAGGGCAAGGGCACTTTCGTCTCTACCCATCACGAGGCGCGCGCGCATTTCCGTTTCCTGCGCCTGATGCCGGACCAGGGCTTGCCGCATTATCCCGAAAACAAATTCATCGAGGTCAGGCGCGCCCGCGCGCCGGCCGACGTGGCGCGCCTGCTCGACCTGAAGTCGGGCGACGCCATCATCTTCATCAAGCGCGTGCAATCCTTCGACGGCGTGCCGACCATCGTCGAGGAACTCTGGCTGCCGGGCCAGATCTTCAAGGGCCTGACGGCGGAACGCCTGGTCGAATACAAGGGTCCCATGTATGGGTTGTTCGAATCCGAATTCGGCACGCGCATGATCCGCGCCTCGGAACAGATCCGCGCCGTCTGCGCCGACGAGGCCGCCGCCGCCCTGCTGCAGGTCGCCGCCGGCACACCTTTGCTGAGCTCGGAGCGCGTGTCTTTTACGTACGGCGACAAGGCGGTCGAACTGCGCCGCGGCCTGTACCTGACGGCGCAGCATCATTACCAGAACGAATTGAACTGACGCGTTTAACCAACCGGGTTTAATTAAATATACGGGTTGAAAATCATGTAAAAAAGGAGCGCGATACCGCCGCGGCTTTGGGGCGGATTGCAGCACCGGAGGTAGGGGGAGTTGCATTCAATTCGGCGACAATCGCAACTCCACATTTGTTGTTAAAGCTTAAGGGGATTTTTATGTCAGTAGCCGTAAGGGAAACACCAAAAAAAGCACGGCCGGAGTTTCGTAATATTCACGTCACGGAATTGTCCAATTACCGTTTGCCGCTCGCCGGCATCGTATCCATCCTGCATCGTATCAGCGGGTTTTTGATGTTTTTGCTGCTGCCCTTCGTGCTCTACATGCTGCAACTTAGCATCACGTCTGAAATCTCGTTTTCCTACTTCCAGGGCATCGCTTCCAACTGGTTCGTCAAGCTGATCCTGCTGGCGCTGGTGTGGGGCTATATGCAGCATTTCTGCGCCGGCGTGCGCCACCTGTTCATGGATGTCCACTGGGCGCTTGAGAAAAGTTCTTCGCGCCAGTCGGCGGCGGTCGTGCTGGTGGTCAGCCTGCTGCTGACCGTGCTGGTCGGCCTGAAACTGTTCGGGGTATTTTAATGGCCATCAAAAACAATATCGGCCCCAAGCGTCTCGTCGTCGGCGCCCATTACGGCTTGAAAGACTGGCTGGCGCAGCGCATCACCGCCATCGTCATGATGGTCTACACGATCGTGCTGCTGGTTTCCTTCCTGACCGGCGACAACTTCAGCTATGAAGGCTGGGCCGGCCTGTTCGCCCAGCAATGGTTCAAATTATTCAGCCTGGTCACCTTCTTCGGCCTGCTTTACCACGCCTGGGTCGGCATGCGCGACATCTGGATGGACTACGTCAAGCCGGCCGGCCTGCGCCTCGCGCTGCAAACTGTCACGCTGCTGTGGTTGATCGCCTGCGCCTTCTACACAGTGCAAATTCTCTGGAGTGTTTAATCGTGGCAGCATATAATTCTGCAATCCCTACCCGCCGTTTTGACGCGGTCATCGTCGGCGCCGGCGGTTCCGGCATGCGCGCTTCCCTGCAACTGGCCGAAGCCGGCTTGAACGTCGCGGTCCTGTCGAAAGTCTTCCCGACCCGCTCGCACACGGTGGCGGCGCAGGGCGGCATCGGCGCATCGCTCGGCAACATGGCCGAAGACAACTGGTTCTGGCATATGTTCGACACCGTCAAGGGCGGCGACTATCTGGGCGACCAGGACGCCATCGAATTCATGTGCCGCGAAGCGCCGAAAGTCGTGTACGAGCTGGAACACTTCGGCATGCCCTTCGACCGCAACGCCGACGGCACCATCTACCAGCGTCCGTTCGGCGGCCATACCGCCAACTTCGGCGAAAAAGCCGTGCAGCGCGCCTGCGCCGCGGCCGACCGCACCGGCCACGCCCTGCTGCACACGCTGTACCAGCGCAACGTCCGCGCGCGCACCCACTTCTTCGTCGAATGGATGGCGCTGGACCTGATCCGCGACGCCGAAGGCGACGTCGTCGGCGTGGTCGCGCTGGAGATGGAAACCGGCGAATGCATGATCCTGGAAGCCAAGACCACGGTCTTCGCCACCGGCGGCGCCGGGCGCATTTTCGCCGCCTCGACGAATGCCTTCATCAATACCGGCGACGGCATGGGCATGGCGGCGCGTGCCGGCCTGCCGCTGCAAGACATGGAATTCTGGCAGTTCCACCCGACCGGCGTGGCCGGCGCGGGCGTGCTGATCACCGAAGGCGTGCGCGGCGAGGGCGGCATCCTGATCAATAGCCAGGGCGAGCGTTTCATGGAACGCTATGCGCCGACCTTGAAAGACCTGGCGCCGCGCGATTTCGTGTCGCGCTCGATGGACCAGGAAATCAAGGAAGGCCGCGGCTGCGGTCCGAACAAGGACCACGTCATGCTCGACCTGCGCCACATCGGCGCCGAGACGATCCAGAAGCGCCTGCCGTCGATCCTCGAGATCGGCCACAAGTTCGCCAACGTCGACGCCACCAAGGAACCGATCCCGGTCGTGCCGACCATCCACTACCAGATGGGCGGCATCCCGACCAATATCCACGGCCAGGTGGTGACCCCGGCCGGCGACGGTAGCCAGAAAGTGGTCAACGGCCTGTACGCGATCGGCGAATGCGCCTGCGTCTCGGTGCACGGCGCCAACCGCCTCGGCACCAACTCGCTGCTTGACCTGGTGGTGTTCGGCCGCGCCGCCGGCAACCACATCGTCGCCAGCGGCTTGAAAGAGCGCAGCAACAAGGCATTGCCGGCCGACGCCGCCGACCTGGCCATGGGCCGCCTGAGCCACCTGGAGAATTCCACCGGTTCGGAAAAGGTCCAGGGCGTGGCCAACGACATCCGCGCCACGATGCAGAAATATTGCGGCGTGTTCCGCACCGATGCATTGCTGCAGCAGGGCTACAAGGAAATCATGGTCCTCGACGAGCGCCGCAAGCACGTCTCGTTCAAGGACAAGTCGATGGTGTTCAACACCGCGCGCATCGAGGCGCTGGAGCTGGACAACCTGATCGAAACGGCGAAGGCGACCATCACCTCGGCCGTGGCGCGCAAGGAATCGCGCGGCGCCCACGCCCACAGCGACCATGAAAAACGCGACGATGAAAACTGGATGAAGCATACCCTGTGGTACTCGGAAGGCAACCGCCTCGACTACAAGCCGGTCGTCACCAGGCCGCTGACGGTCGACACCTTCAAGCCAAAACCACGTACTTTCTAAAGGTCAGAACATGGCACGCACAGTTAAATTCAAAATCTACCGCTACAATCCGGACACGGACGCCAAGCCGTACATGCAAGACCTGACGGTCGAACTGCAGGACACCGACAAGATGCTGCTGGATGCGCTGATCCGCATCAAGAACGACGTCGACGACACACTGAGCCTGCGGCGCTCCTGCCGCGAAGGCGTGTGCGGTTCGGACGCGATGAACATCAACGGCAAGAACGGCCTGGCCTGCACCACCAACCTGAAGGAGTTGAAGGAGCCTATCGTGCTGCGTCCGCTGCCAGGCTTGCCGGTGATCCGCGACCTGATCGTCGACATGACCCAGTTCTTCAAGCAGTACGATTCGATCAAGCCCTTCCTGATCAACGATTCGATCCCGCCTGAAAAAGAGCGCCTGCAGACGCCGGCCGAGCGCGAAGAGCTGGACGGCCTGTACGAGTGCATCCTGTGCGCCTGCTGCTCGACATCCTGCCCGTCGTTCTGGTGGAACCCGGACAAGTTCGTCGGCCCGGCCGGCCTGCTGCAAGCCTACCGCTTCATCGCCGACAGCCGCGACGAAGCCACCGGCGCGCGCCTGGACAACCTGGAAGACCCGTACCGCCTGTTCCGCTGCCATTCGATCATGAATTGCGTCGACGTCTGTCCGAAGGGCTTGAACCCGAACAAGGCGATCGGCAAGATCAAGGAATTGATGGTTCGCCGCGCGATCTGATTGCGCGCCCCTGGTAGTGCCTTATAGTAGCGACGCAAATGACAGAACCTAGTTTGAGCACGCATCAAGCCGACCCGGCCAACCGCGCCCGCCTGCGCTGGCGCGCCCGCCGCGGCCTGCTGGAAAACGATATCATCCTGACGCGTTTTCTGGATGCACATGAAACCGCGTTGACCGACGAAGAAGTGGACGCGCTGACGCGTTTGCTCGATTTGTCGGACAATACGTTAATGGATCTGGTACTGGCCCGCAAGGAGCCGGAAGGCGAGGCCGACCTGCCGCACGTGCATGCACTGCTGCAGCGGCTGCGCCAAGCCTGAGTTCCGGCCTGGCGCCAGGCGCCACGGCCGCGGCCAGGCGCTTCCAGAATTTAGTAATTTTTGTTTTCTCTCACCTCTCAAGAAGGAAGAGTTCATGAACACCTCTGACAAAAAAGCCACCCTGTCGTTCTCCGATGGCAGCCCGGCGATCGATTTCCCCATCTACGAAGGCACGGTCGGCCCGGACGTCATCGACATCCGCAAACTGTACGCCGGCACCGGCAAATTCACCTACGACCCTGGCTTCATGTCTACCGCCGCCTGCAACTCGTCGATCACCTACATCGACGGCGACAAGGGCGAACTGCTGTACCGCGGCTATCCGATCGAACAGCTGGCCGTCAACGCCGACTTCATGGAAACCTGCTACCTGCTGCTGCACAGCGAATTGCCGAACGCCGAGCAGAAAAAGGCTTTCGTCGAGACGGTGACCAAGCACACCATGGTCCACGAGCAGATGCAGTTCTTCTTCCGCGGCTTCCGCCGCGACGCCCATCCGATGTCGGTGCTGGTCGGCACGGTCGGCGCGCTGGCCTCGTTCTACCATGACTCGCTCGACATCAACGACCCGGTGCACCGCGACGTGTCGGCGATCCGCCTGATCGCCAAGATGCCGACGCTGGTGGCGATGGCCTATAAATATTCGATCGGCCAGCCCTTCATTTATCCGCGCAACGACCTGTCGTACAGCGCCAACTTCATGCGCATGATGTTCGGCAATCCCTGCGAAGAGTACAAGGTCAACGACGTGCTGGTGCGCGCCCTCGACCGCATCCTGCTGTTGCACGCCGACCACGAGCAAAACGCCTCGACCTCGACGGTGCGCCTGGCCGGTTCCTCCGGCGCCAACCCGTTCGCCTGCATCGCGGCCGGCATCGCCTGCCTGTGGGGCCCGGCCCACGGCGGCGCCAACGAAGCGGCGCTGAATATGCTGAAGGAAATCGGCACGGTCGACAAGATCCCCGAGTTCATCGCCAAGGTCAAGGACAAGAACTCCGGCGTCAAGCTGATGGGTTTCGGCCATCGCGTCTACAAGAACTTCGACCCGCGCGCGAAACTGATGCGCGAGACTTGCTACGAGGTGCTGGAAGAGCTGGGCCTGGGCGACGATCCCCTGTTCAAGCTGGCCATGGCGCTGGAAAAAATCGCCCTGGAAGACGAATACTTCGTCTCGCGCAAGCTGTACCCGAACGTCGACTTTTACTCCGGCATCGTACAATCGGCGCTGGGCATTCCCGTGTCGCTGTTCACCGGTATCTTCGCGATGGCCCGCACCATCGGCTGGATCGCGCAATGGAACGAGATGATTTCCGATCCGGAGCAAAAGATCGGCCGTCCGCGCCAGTTGTACATCGGCGCGACCACCCGCGAGGTGCTGCCGATTAACCAGCGCAAGTAAGCTGCCCTTGTGGGCACCTCGAAAAACCTACTGCGCAGCCCGCTCACGCGTCTCCGTTGCTCACCGGCTCAGCGCACTGCCGGCCCAGCGCTCGCGCAAGGCGGCCAGGCTGACCCATTCCAGCCCGTGCGCGAAGCCGGCATAGCTGGTGAAGCCGGTCAGCAGATGATGGCGGTAGGTATAGCTGCGGACCTGGTCCAGGCGGTT
>DASYLQ010000050.1:0-1533 GCA_036009485.1 Janthinobacterium sp. | reverse complement strand
TCATTCGCCAAATCGCCCCTTGCAAGGCCCGCGAATTGATGTTCACCGGCGACAGCATTTCAGCCGCTGCGGCGCTCGACATGGGTCTCGTCAACCGGGTCGTGCCCAAAGAGCAACTGCTGCCGGAGACGATGGATCTGGCGCGACGCATCGCCAGGAAATCGCCGCTCGCGCTCAAGCTTCTCAAGCGCACGCTGCTGGCCGGCGCCGACATGCCGTTGCCCGCCGCTCTGGCGCACGAGCAGGCCATGGTCAGCCTGCTGTTCGACAGCGCCGACGCGCATGAAGGCTGCGAGGCGTTTCTTGCCAAACGGCCGCCGGTGTTTGACGGCCGATAGATCGGGACGCAACGTCCGGATCGCCCATTTCAGCCCGCCCGGCGCTGGAACAGCGACACGGTTGCGGCCAGGCCAAGCAACGCCGGCGATGCCCATAATCCCGCGGCAACCTGGCCCGTCATATCGGTGATCGTTCCCGCCAGAATTGGCCCGATCGATTGACCGAGCGCGAAAGCGACGGTCAACAGAGCGACTGCGGCGGTCAGAGCCGAGGCGGGAAGCTGGCGCTGGGCCAGGATGGTGACGGCGGCCGGCCCGGCCATGAAACTGCTGCCGAACACGACCGCGGACAGAAAGGCCGAGAAAAGGCCGGGTTGAATCAAGACCGGCAAGGTGCCCAGCATGGTGATGAAGAAGATCAAAGCCGGCCCGCGCCCGCCCGGCAGTTGCGCCAGCACTCGGCCCCACAGCAATGTCGAGATCGTCGAAGTAAGCCCGAGCACGATCCAGAATGCGGCGGTCTGTCCACCGCTGGCACCCTGATCGCGCAACAGCGCGATGATGAAGGTCATCCAGCCGACATAACCGGCGCCGAACAGCCCATAGCCGAGAATGGCCGGCGTCAATCGACGAAATTCCGCGAGCCCCAGCATTGCCGAGGCGCCCTTGGCCGGCGCAGGCACCGATCGCGCTGCCAACGCGGCAGGAACTGCACCGAGCAAAGCAAGACATCCCAGGATCACCCATCCCTGACGCCAGCCCTGCGGCCCCTCTTGCAGCGCAAATGGAACGGCGATGCCTGACACCACGATGCCGAGACTGCTGCCGGCGACGTAAAGGCCCACCAGAAAGCCCTTGCGCTCGGCGCTGCTGCCAGGACAAATCGCACCGGCCAGCGCGGCTCCCAGAATGAAGGCGAAGGCGGTCGATACGCCCCCGATCGTTCGCAGCAGAAACAACATCCTGAAATCGGAGGCCGCCGCCGAGAGCGCCAGAACGACCGCGCTCACCAGGAAGCCGAGCTGAAAGGGGCGCTTGGCGCCCCAGCGCCGCGCCGACAGGGCGGCGGCAAGCGAGCCAAAGATATAGCCGACCGCATTGGCAGTATTGAGTGCGCCCGCCTCGACATAGGTCAAGGCGAGGGTCTCGCGCATCGGCGGCAGCAGCAGCGCGTAAGCGAAACGGGAAAAGCCCAGCGCGACCGCCGCCCCGATCGACAGTCCCAGCGCTATCAGCACCTCGCGCTGCAAGCTCT
>DASYLQ010000049.1:0-7007 GCA_036009485.1 Janthinobacterium sp. | reverse complement strand
GCGCCTATGCGCGCGCGGCCGAGATCAATGTCGCGCCCACCGTCGACGCCAACTCGAAAAGCATCCTGTTCGGCCAGACCGCCGCCAAGCCGGCCTGATTTGCCGCCGATGTCGCCGATGTCGCCGATGTCGCTGATATATGGCGCGGCGCAACACTGGGAGGAATGATGACTGACACGGTATCCGATACGCTGGCCGAGGCGCGCCCTGGCGACGGCATCGCGGCCGCCGCGCTGCATCCATGCATCGCCCGCATCGAAGCGCTGGCAGGCGGGCTGGACCAGCTGTTGTCCGATCGCTGCAGCTTTTTCGGGCAGCGCCGCCTGTTGCGCCACAAGCGCAGCCTGCTCGGCCTGGCCGCGCGCCTGGCCGCCGCCGCCGCGGCCGGCAAGACTATCCCGCTGCGGCCCGGCCAACCCAGGGTAGCCGCCGGGCATATCAATGCCGCGGTGGAGCAAGCGGCCGCGCTCATCGCCGGGACGCCCGGCCTGGAACAGCGCCTGGCCCGCATCGGCTTGCTGCTGGATTTTTTCTCCGCCGTGCTGGGCGGCGACGGCGGCGCCATGCTGCGCACCGCCTGTCTGCTCAAGGCCGGGCTGGCCACCCCGGCCGAGCCGGCCGGCGCCGCCGAGGCGCGGGTATGCCTGGCGCCGGCGCGCGACTGGGAAGCGGCGCCGTATGTGCTGTTGCCGATGCGCGGCTTGCGCGCGCCGCAAATGAGCGCGCTGCAGCCGGCGACTGTCCCTGCGCTGGCCGGCAGGCTGGGGCTGGCGGCGGCCGACCCGGACGAGTTGCCCCTGCTGCCGCTGGTGCTGCATTCGGTGCATGAGGACGGTCCCAAGCTGGCCGAGCTGACCGCCGACGATATCCGCGCGCTGAAGGTCAGCGATCCCGGCGTGCGCATCATGCCGCTGGTGTTGTACGAAGTCAGCCGCCGTCCGCTGCTGGAACTGGAGAACCGCATCGCCCCGGCGCAGCAAGACGCCGCGGCGGGCGTGCACATCCGCGTGGTGCGCGCCGCGGACGGCGCCGCGGTGGCCGGCGCGCGCGTGATCGCGTTTACCGATTTCGCCAGCCGCTCGGGCGCCGACGGCGTCAGCGACGGCGCCGGCGCATTGGCGCTGCCACTGGGCGCGGCGGCGGCGCCGCTCGATGTGCTGGTGGTGTACGGCCCGGCCGGCTATTGGGGCTTGTACCGCAAGGGTCTCACCCTGGAAAACGGCGCCGAGCTGGCGTTGCGGGCGATCGACCTGGCGGCCGCCGATTACCCGGCGCAGTTGTACGCGGCCAAGCCGCTCAGCGCCGGCAAGGGCGTCACGGTGGGCGTCATCGACACCGGCGTCGACCTGGCCCATGCCGACCTGGCGGTGGCCGGCGGCGCCGCCTTCGTCGTCGACGAGAATGACGAAGGCGGTCCCGGCCCGGCCGCCACCGAGGGCGAACACGGCTCGCACGTGGCCGGCATCATCGCCAGCCGCGGCCGGGCGCCTGCCGGCAAGCGCGGCATCGCCCCGGGGGCCAGGCTGATGAGCTACCGGGTCTTCCCCAACGCCGGCGGCGGCGCCAGCAATTACGACATCATCCGCGCCATCGACCGCGGCGTGGCCGACGGCTGCGACTTGCTCAACCTGAGTCTGGGCGGGCTGGCCCGGGACGAGGCCATGCACGAAGCCATCAAGGCCGCCTTCGACCACGGCACGGTATGCATCGTCGCCGCCGGCAACGACGGCCGCGCCGAGGTCAGTTATCCGGCCCATTGGGCCGAAGCGGTGGCCGTGTCCGCCGTCGGCAAGAGCGGCACCTTTCCAGCCGGGTCGAGCGAGGAGGCCGACGCCGTGGCCCCGTTCGCGCCCGGCGACGGCCGGGTGTTCGTGGCCGGCTTTTCGAATATCGGTCCCGAGGTCGATTTGACCGGCCCCGGCGTCGGCATTGTGTCGACGGTGCCGGGCGGCGGCTACGCGGTGATGAGCGGCACCTCGATGGCTTGTCCGGCCGTCAGCGGCGCCGCCGCCGCCTTGCTGGGCGAAAACGAGACCATCCTGGCCATGCCGCGCGACGGCCGGCGCGCCATCGCCATCCTCGGTCTGATCAATGGCGCGGCGCTGAGCCTGGGCTTTGAAAAGAACTTTCAAGGGCTGGGCATCCTGGCCTGACGCCCGTTTGGGGATGGAGTAGACTGGCTTTCATGTCACGCTTCCTTCTCCGAAAATCCAGCGCCGCGGCCGTTTCCCCGGAACGGGCCGAGCAATTGCTGAACGCCGCCGGCAGCGGCAAGCTGCTGCATCGCGACGGCGACAACCTGCTGGCCGAAATCGATGCGGCCCAGCTGGAGCAGTTGCGCGCGCAGCTGGACGGCTGGACCCTGGCCGAGCAGGGGCCGAAAATCCCCGTGCCGAACAGCCGCCTCAAGCTCGGTTCCTGAGATCATTCTGCACAGATAAATGCGAAAGTAATTGAAAACGATTCTCATTTAGATTATCATTCAATACTATTGCAGGGCCTGCAGCGCCTATTCGCCAGCGCCAAGCCTCGCCGCCTTATATCTGCAGAAAGACCAGGACAAAATGAATCGACGCAGACCTCTCGCCGCCGCCTTGCTGGCGATTTTCGCCAGCCCGCTGCCGCTGTTCGCGCAGGAAGCGCCGGCGCAGATGCCGGACCCAGCCCCAGCCCCACCCCAGACTCAGGCCGGCGGCACGCTGCCTGAAGTCGTGGTCCAGGGCGCCAGGAACGATTTCGCGCCGCACGCCGTCTCGCTGAGCAAATTGCCGGCCGACTTGCACGACGTGGCGCAATCGATCACCGTGGTCAACAAGGCCTTGATGCAATCGCAGGGCGCCAACTCGCTGGCCGACGCCCTGCGCAATGTCTCCGGCATTACGCTGGGCGGCGCCGAAGGCGGCCAGATCGGCAATAACATCAACCTGAACGGTTTCTCGGCCCGCACCGACGTCTTCCTCGACGGCTTCCGCGACCGCGGCCAGTATTACCGCGACACCTTTGCGCTGGATTCCGTCGAAGTGCTGATGGGCCCTTCGTCGATGCTGTTCGGGCGCGGATCGACCGGCGGCGCCATCAACCAGGTCAGCAAGAAACCGCAACGGAAGGAGCTTACCGACATCGGCGCCTCCGTCACCAGCAACGGCCTGGTGCGCACCACCCTCGATCACAATGCGCCGCTGTCGGATACCGCGGCCGTGCGCGTCGAAGCCTTCGCCCAGGACGGCGACGCCAGCACGCGCGAGCAGAGCCGCCTGCAGGACTGGGGTCTGGCGCCGTCGATCAAGTTCGGCATCGGCACGCCGACCGAGATCACGCTGCAAGCCTTGCTGCAGCATAACCACGACCAGCCCGATTACGGCGTCGGCTCGCTGAACGGCGCGCCGGTCCCGGTCGGCCGCGATACCGCCTACGGCTACGACGACGACCACACCGATTCCGGCATCGGCGCGCTGACGGCGACCGTGACGCACAAGCTGTCGCCGGACGTGTTGCTGCGCAACCAGCTGCAATACAACTACGTCAAGACCGACGCCGTCGAAACCGCGCCGCAGACCCTGGGCACCGTGACGGCGGCCGGCTTCGTGCCGCTGACGGTGGCCGGCATCAGCGATTTGCCACTGTCCAGCCTGTTCGAACGGCTCCAGAGCCACGACCGCAAGATCCGCGATTATTCGATCTATAACCAGAGCGAAATCCTGGCCAAGGAAGTGTGGGGCGGCATGCGCCACGAATGGCTGGCCGGTATAGAGCTGGGCCACGACGGCTACAACAACCAGGCCTTCTACCGCAACGGCAGCTGCAATGGCGTGGCGCTGAATCCGGCTGGCGGCACTTCGGGCTATGTCGCTTGCGTGCCCCTGCTGAATCCGGACAACGGCAATTCGCCGGGCTCGGCGCCTGGCATCAGCGGCAACGTGGCGGGCGGCTCGGCGAATACCGCGGCGGCGTATTTCAACGATACGATTGCGCTGACCGGGCAATTCAAGCTGGCCGGCGGCCTGCGCTACGACCGCTACACGGCGAGCATCAGCAATTCCATCAATTCCCTGAATACCAAGGGCAACACGGCGCTGGCCTATGCGCAGCAGGCGATCGGCTTCACCAGCGTGCGCCTGGGCGGCATCTGGCAGCCGGACACGCTGCAATCGTATTACCTGTCCTACGGCACCTCGTTCAATCCTTCGCTGGAACAACTGACCGGCACTACCGGCCAGCAAAACCTCGATCCGGAAAAAAACAAGTCGTATGAACTGGGCGGCAAGTGGGATCTGGCCGGCGGCAACCTGGCCCTGAGCTCGGCGATTTTCCAGATCCAGAAAGACAATGCGCGCAGCCTGGTCAGCACCGGCGTGTACGAACTCGAAGGCAGCGTGCGCATCAAGGGTTTCCGCGCCGGCGCCGCCGGCCGCATCGGCAAGAAGCTACAGGTGGCACTGAACTACAGCTACCTGGACGGCCACATCATCGACGCCTCGCCGCTCGACGGCACGCTGGGCAAGGTGCCCGGCAATACGCCGAAACACACGATCGTCGGCTGGGCCACGTATGAAGTGGCGCCGCACTGGGAAATCGGCGGCGGCCCGCAATACCTGTCCGAGCGCTTCGACCAGCCGGCCGACCTGGTGCGCGTCGGCGGCTACACCCGCTGGGACGCCACCGTCGCCTACAAGCAGCGCCGATACGACATCCGCGTCAATTTGTTCAACCTGACCAATAAAGCGTATTACGATGCCTTGATCCAGTCGGATGGCGGACGTTCGGTGCCGGGTTCGGGCCGTACCGTGATGCTGTCCTTTAACTACCACCTGTAATCGATAGCAAGGTAAGCCATGCTGCTGCGTATTCCCCAGGTACTCGACGCGGCCCGGCTGGAAGCCGTGCGCAAGCTGCTGGCCGATGGCGAAAAGGCCTGGGTCGATGGCCGCGTCACGGCCGGCTACCAGGGCGCGCCGGTCAAGTTCAACCAGCAGATCGACGAGCGCTCGGAAGTTGCGCGGCGCTGCCAGGACATCATCCTGTCGGCGCTGGAAACCAACCCGCTGTTCATCAGCGCGGCGCTGCCGAACCTCGTCTACCCGCCGCTGTTCAACCGCTATGGCGAGGGCATGCGCTTCGGCGCCCACGTCGACGGCAGCGTGCGCATCCATCCGCACAATGGCCGCAAGTTGCGCGCCGATTTGTCGGCGACGCTTTTCCTGGCCGATCCGCAAGATTATGACGGCGGCGAGCTGGTGGTCGAGGATACCTACGGTTCGCACGCGGTGAAGCTGGCGGCGGGCGACCTGGTGCTATATCCGGCCACCAGCCTGCATTCGGTGACCCCGGTCACCCGGGGCGTGCGCCTGGCCTGCTTTTTCTGGCTGCAAAGCCTGGTCCGGGAAGATGGCCGGCGCGCGCTGTTGTTCGACCTGGACAACGCCATCCAGACGCTGAACCAGACCGGCGCCGATGCCGCCGCCCGGCGCAAGCTGGTCGGCTGCTATCACAACCTGGTGCGGCAGTGGAGCGAGACTTAAAAAACAGCCTCGCAGGCCCCTCTCAGACCAGCACCAGGCCATGGGCGCCATATTGCGCCGTCTGCACCTCGGGCGTGCCGATCAATGCGACCAGCATCTCGGCGCGGCTGTGGTTGTCCAGGTAAGCCGTCCAGGTTTGCAGGGTGCCGGCGTCGGCCGCATGGTGCAGGGCGTTTTGTTCGATGGCGGCGACGAAGGCGGCATTGCTCATCGCGCCATAATCGGCCTGGAATTCGGCCGAGGCGGTAAACGAGGTGGCCAGCGCCACGGCGTCGAGGCCCGCTCCCGCCCAAAAGGCGATGCCGCCCAGGTCGGCGGCGCGGCCCAGCGCCACCTGGTACAGCAAGCCGATCTCATTGAGCTGGGCCGGCGTGGCCTGGGTGAAGCTCAGGTCGACGGTGGCATCGCTGAACTGGCCTATTTCGATGCCGCGGATAATGTCGGTGTTGCCGTTCGCCGCGACGATGCTGACGTCGCCGGCGCTGGTCAGGGTGATCTGGTAATCGCTGAGCGGGGCGTGGTAGACGACCGTGTCGATGCCGTCGCCGCCGACCAGCAGGTTGTTGCCGCCGCCGCCGTCGAGGGTGTCGTTGCCGCTGCCGGCGATCCAGCCCTGTTCCTGCGTCACGGTTTGCGTCCCCAGCACCAGGCCCAGGCTATTGCTGGTTTGCTGGGCGGCGGCCTCTTCGCTACTCTGGGAAATCGACACCAGCAATTGTACCCGCGCCGTCGCATTGTCGGCCGCGCCGCTGAGCTGGGCCAGGGCCGCCGCGGTCTCGGCCGCCGATCCGGCATGGCCGAGCGCATTTTCGTAGAGCTGGTCGACGAAGGCGGCATCGCTGAGTGTGGCGTTGCCGCTTTGCCATTCGGGAGCACTGCTGAAACCCTGGGCCAGTTGCGCCAGGCTGTCATTGGTGGCGGCCCAGAAGCTGAGACCGGCCAGGTCGGGCGCGCGGCCGAAGGCGGTTTGGTAGAGCAAGACCAATTCCTGCAGCGTGGCGGCGCTGGCGCCGGCGAACGAGAGTGCGGCCACGCCCGTGTTCAGTTGCGCCGGCGTCAGCACGTCGACGCTGCCCGTGGTCCCGTGGTGATAGGCCTCGACCTGGCCCGACGCGGACAGATAAAAATCCCATTCGCCCGTGTCGCTGCTGCCGCCTTGCAGCACGTCGTTGCCGGTGCCGCCGACCAGGATGCTGTCGCCGCTGCCGCCATACAACTGTTGCGGCGCCGGCGTCGGATCGGCCGGCGGCGGCGGCAGGGCCACCGTGGTGTTATGGATGCTGCCGCTGCCGGCATTGCCGGCCAGGTCGGCCACGCCGCTGTCGTCGAGGGTGACGACGACAGCGGCGCTGTCGATGGCCGAGGTCGCCGTGAAGGTGGCGGTCCAGGTGAGGCCGCCGTCGGCCGAGCTGACCGCGCTCAGGGTGCCGTGGGCCGGCGTCAGGTCGGCGTTGGAAAAGCCGGTCACCGCTTCCGAGAAAGTAAACG
>DASYLQ010000048.1:0-10599 GCA_036009485.1 Janthinobacterium sp. | reverse complement strand
TCCTGCACCTGCTGAACTCCAAGCTGGTGTTTTCGGACGTGATCATCCACCAGAACAGCCCGCTGATGCTGCGCCAGCCGAAGGGCCTGGTGGCGGTGACCGATTCGCCGATCACCAAGGAAGAGCTGGAAGAGTTTTTTGAAGTGGTGGAGCCGAACTGGGCCGAAAGAATTCAGGACCGCGCCTTCGACCGCTCGATCGACCTGCACACGGCGCGCATCCGCGCCAACTGCTTTACCTTCCAGGGCAAGAAGCGGCTCGGCTGCGTGATCCGGCGCTTTCCCAAGGAACCGGTGCCGCTCAGCCAACTGGGGCTGCGCCACAGCGAACAGGAATTCGCCCACCTGAACAGCGGCCTGGTGCTGATCATCGGCGACACCTGCCAAGGCAAGTCGACCACCATCGCCTCGATGCTCGATGAAATCAACAAGACCCGTTCCGGCCACATCATCACCATCGAAGATCCGGTCGAGACGCTGATCCCCCAGCGCCAGTGCATCATCACCCAGCGCGAGGTCGGTTTCGACGGCGACGTCGAGAGTTTTTACCTGGGCGCGCTGGATGCGCTGCGCGAGCGCCCGGACGTCATCGTCATCGGCGAGATCCGCGACGCCCAGACCGCGCAGGAAGCGCTGGCGCTGGCCGAGTCCGGGCCGCTGGTGCTGGCCTCGCTGCACGCGCGCTCGACCGAACTGGGGCTGCAAAAAATGATCCGCCTGCTGGGCAATGGCGAACCGCAGGCGCAGGCGCTGGCGCATGCCTTGCGCGGCGTGCTGTGCCAGGCCTTGCTGCCGTCGGTGGATGGCGACCGGTATTACCTGGCCACCGAATGCCTGACGTCGAACCAGGAAGTGGTGCGCATGATCGGTTCCGGCAACGTGGCCCAAGTGCGCACGCTGATGGATGGCGGCACCGGCAAGTTCAACGCCGGCTGCCATTCGATGAATACGGCGCTGGTCAAGCTGCTGCGAGAAAAGAAGATCGGCATGGACGACGCCCGCAACGCCACCACGGACCGCCTCGGCTTCGCCGACGCCTGCTATTCGGCACTGCTGAGCGCCTGAGCAAGGGCGCCTGCATAACAGCGCCTGACAAAAAACGTAGCGAGCGGTGCTAAGTAGCCATCGGGAATTTATTGTGAATGGATGGCGAACCTGAGCGGACGGATTGCAGCGCAATCCGGGCCCAGTAAACAGCCAGGCCGCGCCGCAAGGCACCCGCTGCGACGCAGTGCGGGCACTGCTAGCGGCGGGCAACGCCGCGGCGCGCCGGACAGGGCAGCCAGATATCACAATAAATTATTGAGGGCTACTTAGTTCTGGCAGAGAAGCGGAGCTGTGCGCAGGCACAGTGAGCATCGCAGGCCAGAAATTGCGCCGCGCAGTAGGTTTTTAGTCCAGCGGCACGCTGCGGTAGCGGTTGACGTCGTAGGCCGCCACCGCCGGCGCCTGGTTGCCCCAGTTGTTGCGCAGATAGGTCACCAGCGCCGCCACCTCGGCATCGCTGAGCACCGGCCCGAAAGGCGGCATGCCGTAAGGGCGCGGATTGCCGCCCGTGCCGGGCGCGAAACCGCCGTTGAGCACGATGCGGATGGCGTTTGCGGCATTCCTGGTGGTCAGCGCGCGGTTGCCGGCCAGCGGCGGAT
Source organism: Janthinobacterium sp. (assembly GCA_036009485.1). GTDB lineage: Bacteria > Pseudomonadota > Gammaproteobacteria > Burkholderiales > Burkholderiaceae_D > Janthinobacterium. The sequence continues at coordinate 8,954 of DASYLQ010000048.1, read as the reverse complement.
ACGCCGGCGGGATGCCCTTGCCATTGGCTTGGTGGCAATCGACGCAATGGCTTTCATACAGCCTGGCGCCGGCCGCCAGCTGGGCCTGGAATTGCGCGGAGGGCTGGGCCGCCGCTTCCCCGGTCCCGGCTCCGGTATCGGCTCCGGCCTTGGCCTCGGCCGGCAGGGATTTCAAGTACACCGCGATGGCCTTGACGTCGCCATCGCTCAACTGCTGCAAGCTGCGCCGCACCACGGCGGCCATCGGCCCGAACACGGTGGCGCGCGGCGACACGCCGGTCTTCAGCAGGGCGACGAGGTGTTGCGTATCCCAGTCGCCCAGGCCGGCTTCGGCATCGGACGTCAGCGAAGGCGCGTACCAGCCCTGGATAGGGATCAGGCCGCCGGACAGGGCGTTTTCTTCCGCGCCCAGCGGGTTGCGGCTGCTGTGGCAGGCGCTGCAATGGCCCAGGCCCTGCACCAGGTAGGCGCCGCGGTTCCACTCCACGCTTTGGCCGGTTTGCTCGCGCCACACGGCCGGACGGAAATACAGCGCGCGCCAGAGCGCCAGCGCGATTTGCTGGTTGTAGGGGAAACGCAGCGCATGCGGGCGGCTGGCTTGCGGGCTGGCCGGCACGGTCTGGAAATAGGCGTACAGGGCGTCGGCGTCGTCGCGGCGGATCTTGCTGTAATTGGTGTACGGGAAGCCCGGATACAGCAGGCGGCCATCCCTGGATTTACCGTTGTGCAGGGCGCGCCAGAAATCGTCGGCGCTCCAGGCGCCGATGCCGGCTTGCTTGTCGGAGGTGATGTTGGGGGTATACAACTTGCCGAACGGCGTGGCCAGGGCCAGGCCGCCGGCGTAAGCCGCGCCGCCGCGCACCGTATGGCAAGCCATGCAATCGCCGGCCGTGGCCAGGTAGGCGCCGCGGGCCAGCTTGTCGGCCTGGCTGAGCGCTGCCACCGCCGAGGCCGGCGGACCGATATCGTCGGACGGCCACAGCGCCACGACGGCGACGGCGCCGGCGACGAGCAGCATGGCCGGAATGGAAAGTATTTTTTTCATGGAGCCTCTGCGCGCGCCATGCCGGCTTGGAGGGATGCGGGCACGCTGCCGCATTGCAGCGGCAAGGGCAGGGCTATCGCCGTGGCGGGACGGGCGTCGGCCGACGCCACCTGCGTGCCCAGCCAGCCGGAAATGGCGGCGACGTCGGCATCGCTCAGGCGCGCCGCGATCTCGGCCATGCAATCGGGCGCATGGGCGCGCCGCACCTTGTTTTTCCAGGCGCCGAACTGGGCGTTGATATAGTCGCGCGGCAAACCCATCAAGCCGGGCACGGCGGGCGCGACGCCGGTCAATTTGTCGCCGTGGCAAGCGATGCAGGCCGGCACCTTGCTGTTTTTGTCGCCTTGGGTGACGAGGGTCCGGCCGCGTTCGAGTTCGCTCGCGGAAGCGCTGCCTGGCTGCGCCGGCGGCGCTGGCGGGTGCAGGCCGGAAAAGTAATCGGCGATCTCGTGCAGATAGGCGTCCGGCAGGTGATCGACCATATAGGTCATCAGCGGATACTGGCGGCGGCCCTCGCGGAAGTTGATCAACTGGTTGTACAGGTAACCGGCCGGCTTGCCCGAGATGCGAGGGAAAAAGACATCGTTTTTTTCACCGGCGGCGTGGCAGCCGGTGCAGGCGACGATGCGCTGCGCCAGGGTGTCCGGCAATACGCCGGGTTCGGCTGCTGTCGCCAAGGACGCGGCGGGCAGGCTGGCGGCCATGGCAACGGCCAGCAGCGCGCGTCTGCTTGCATGAGGTGAGGGCAAGGACATGGGCATACCGTTTCCAGGTGAATTTCAGCGGCAGGCCGGCCCCGTGTCAAGCCTGGACGGGAGCGCGGGCGGCGCGCGCCGGCGCCGCTTTGCCGCCTTGTTCGATCCAGCGCCGGTACACCCGCAGCGCCACCTGGGCGTCGTCGGCGGCGTAGAGGATCTGGCGTTCGCTCAGGCGTGCGCTGGCCCAGTTAGTAGTGGAAATTTTCTTCGATTTTTGCAGGCGCAGGCCAAAGAACTTGGCGACCGCCGTCTTGGCGCCGAGGTCGTTGCGCTGGCCGCCGCGCAGCGCCACCGACAGGTCGAGCACGCCCGCCGTAACGATGCCGAGCTTGTCGCGCAGGCGCTTGATATCGTCGGACAGGCCGAAGCCGATCTTCAGCGTCGTCTTCGATTCAAGGATGGCCTTGAGCGCGTCCAGCGTCGCTTCGCTTCCGGCGCCGATCTGGAACAGGTAGGCGGTGGCGTCGGTGGCCAGCTGGATCAGGTGCGGGCCGTTCGACTTTTCGCCCTTCATGAAGGTCGGCTTGGATTCGGTGTCGAAACCGATCGCATCGGCCGCCAGCAGCGCTTGCAGCGCGGCGGCGGCGTCCTGGGCCGACTGCACCAGCCGCACGTCGGCCAGGCTGATGCCCTGATAGGGCGGCAAGACCGGTTCGGCTGCTTTGGCGGGCGCGCCGGACGCGGGATCGCCGCACAGGTCGGGCAGCCTGGACGGGGCGGCGTCGGCGCTATTGCTCATGGGAAGATCAGCCCTTGCGCGAAAACTTCGCGGTCAGCTGGTTCAGCTTTTCAAGGCGCAGGCGGTTGGCTTCCTCGGCGGCCGCGGCTTCGCGTTGCGTCGCTGCGGCGTCGCGCTCGGCCTTCTTGCGCTCGGCTTCCTTCTTGAAGCGCTGCTGTAACACCTGGGCGGCGTGGTCGCGGTGGGTCTGGGTCACTTCGGCGCCGGGCGTGCCGTCGAGGTCGTAGCGCACGGTGGCTTTTTCCATCACCCGCAGGTAGCGCAGCGAGCCGGTGTGGATGCCCAGTGCGGTGCGCATGGTCTTGCGGTCCAGCTCGGGAAAACGCGCCAGGATCTGCTTGTCGATGCCGATCGACAAAGGCTGGCAATTGCGGAAGGGCGGAAACTGTTCCTGGAACTGTTTTAACAGGCTGCGTGCGCTCAACGCCGGCGCGGCGGCCGCCACGGAAACTTCGGTTGCGGAAGGCTGGGACTCTGGCTGCGGGGCGGGGCTGGACGTGTTCATCGACTTCATGTGGTTAAGCTGGAAAATAAGCTGGTAAATAAGCTGCTAATAAGCTGGTAAAAAGCGGCTATGCCGATCACTTCGGGAGCTGGAAGCGGGAGCATAGCATGCGAGGGCCGTGGCTGTGTTGCCTTTTTTGACAACATACTCTTTTGCCTATGGATTTTCTTCGGGCGTAATTGAACGGAAAGGTGTATGATGTCGCCTGCGTTGAATTTTAGCGCGCGCAGGTTTGCTGGGCGTAGCTCGCGGAAATATTGCTGGTGATCCTCTGGTTGTTTTACTGAAGTAGTCCAAGCCCGTTCGGTAGCGGGCTTTTTTCATTTTGTAATGAGCATCGCTAATTTGTTGACATCATCCTCCGCCAGAACGCGCCCCGCCGGGGCTGCGCAGCGTCCGAACGTCCCCATATACAAGCGACGCTGTCCTTAGCGGGCAGCCACAGCACACGCTCCATCGAGTCCGATTTGCAGGCTTAGGTGGAATCATTCACTTCGCGCCGAAACCATCTGGTCTCGCATTGAGAGATATTTTTAATGAAAAATACGCCCAACACGCCAAAAACCTTGACCCTGTCCGCCAAAGCGCCCCGCACCGCCTCGGCGCCGCTGGTCGTGCCCAAGACGACGCTGTCGTATGTCATCGACAACGAGCAGACGCCGACCAAGGTGACGGTGGTGAAGAAGTCGCGCTCGCGCCTGGCGGCGGTGGTGAATGGTCTGGATGAAGCGGCTGCCGGTGCAGGCGCGGCTGTGGCCGCCGCGCCTGTGGCCGAGCTTGCGGCTGAGGTGGCAGGCAATGCGTCGGTCGCCAAAGCCGCTGCCGTGAAGGCGGTCGGCGTGGCGCGCAAGACGAGCGAGAGCGCCGCCGCGGCCCCGAGCGCGGCCAAGGCCCTGGTCTCGCCCAAGCCCAAGGCGCGCAGCAAGGTGGAACCGGCGCCGGTGGTCATCATCACCGGCGGTCCGGCCGTCAGCCAGACCACCGACGCCGACGCGCTGGCGGCGATCGATACCTCCAATTATTTCTTGCCGACCGTGAAGGTACCGGGCCGGCGCGGCCGCAAGCCGAGCGAATTCACGCCGGAAAATGATGAAGTCGCGGCGCTGAACGCCGTCGAGCGCGCCGAACTGAAGGCCGTCTCGAAAGCGCGCGACCGCAAGGCCAAGGGCGGCGACGTGGTCGGCAGCGATGCCGAAACCTCGGCCGCCGACCTGGAGCGCCGCCGCCAGCAGATCAAGGGCCTGATCAACATGGGCAAGGAGCGCGGCTTCCTGACCTATGCCGAGATCAATGACCAACTGCCGGAAAACATCATCGATCCGGAAGCGATCGAAGGCATCATCGCCACCTTCAACGACATGGGCATCGCTGTCTACGAGCGGGCGCCGGATGCGGAAAGCCTGTTGTTGACGGATAACGTCGCCGCCGTCACCAGCGACGACGAAGTCGAAGCCGCCGCCGCCACCGCGCTGTCGACCGTCGATTCCGATTTCGGCCGTACCACCGACCCGGTGCGCATGTATATGCGCGAAATGGGCGCCGTGGCGCTGCTCACGCGCGAAGGCGAGATCGAGATCGCCAAGCGCATCGAAGGCGGCTTGAAGGACATGATCCAGGCCATTTCCGCCTGCCCGACCACCATCGCCGAAATCGTCGCGCTGTCGCAAAAGATCGCCAAGGATGAAATCAAGGTGGATGAAGTGGTGGACGGGTTCGTCGACTTGAACGAAGCCAGCGCCCCGGCCGCGCCGGTCGCGGCGAGCGCCGCGGCCGCCGGCGACGACGAGGATGAGGAAGAAGAGCTGGAAGAGGAAGACGGCGACGCCAACGGCGGCGCGGCCGGCTTTTCGACCGAACAGCTGGCGCAGCTGAAAAAAGCCGCGCTGGAAAAATTCGCCGCGATTTCTTCCCAGTTCGACAGGATGCGCAAAGCCGGCGAAGGCTATGGCTCGAAAGCCTATGTCAAGGCGCAGGAAGCGATTTCCCAGGAATTGCTGGGCATCCGCTTCACCGCCAAGGTGGTCGAAAAGCTGTGCGACACCTTGCGCGGCCAGATGGAAGAAGTGCGCCACATCGAGCGCGCCGTGCTGGAGCTGTGCGTCAACAAATGCGGCATGCCACGCGCCCACTTCATCAAGGTTTTCCCGGGCAATGAATGCGATCTGGACTGGGTCGACGGCGAAGTCGGCGCGCGTTATCCGTACAGCACGGTGCTGGGCCGTAACGTGCCGGCCGTCAAGGAGCTGCAAAAGAAAATGATCGACCTGCAAGCCCGCGTCGCCTTGCCGCTGGCCGACCTGCGCAAGATTAACAAGCAGATGGCCGCCGGCGAAAAACGCGCCCGCCACGCCAAGCGCGAAATGACGGTCGCCAACTTGCGCCTGGTGATTTCGATCGCCAAGAAATACATCAACCGCGGCCTGCAATTCCTCGACTTGATCCAGGAAGGCAATATCGGCCTGCTGAAGGCGGTCGACAAGTTCGAGTACCGCCGCGGCTACAAGTTCTCGACCTATGCGACCTGGTGGATCCGCCAAGCCATCACGCGCTCGATCGCCGACATGGCGCGCACCATCCGCGTGCCGGTGCACATGATCGAGACGATCAACAAGATGAACCGCATCTCGCGCCAGATCATGCAGGAAACCGGCAGCGAGCCGGACCTGGCTACCCTGGCGCTGAAGATGGAAATGCCGGAAACCAAGGTGCGCGAAATCATGAAAATCGCCAAGGAGCCGATTTCGATGGAAACGCCGATGGGCGAGGACGGCGATTCGCAGCTGGGCGACTTTATCGAAGACAACACCACGCTGGCGCCGCTGGATGCGGCCCTGCACGCCTCCATGCGCAACGTCATCAAGGAAGTGCTGGATTCGCTGACGCCGCGCGAAGCGAAGGTGTTGCGCATGCGCTACGGCGTCGAAATGTCGAACGACCATACGCTGGAAGAGGTCGGCAAGCAATTCGACGTCACCCGCGAGCGCATCCGCCAGATCGAAGCGAAGGCCATGAGCAAGCTGCGCCAGCCCTCGCGGTCGGACAAGCTGAAGACCTTCCTTACCAATAATTAATCAATGCAGAGGCGCCGCGAGCGCCTCTTTTCTTGTCGGTGTCGGCTTGCCGCGGTTCCGGCGAGTCAGCGCCGCTGCATCCTGTTATCATTATTTTTTTAACGAACTTTTCCAATATGAGCGATCGGGAGCCAGGTTCGCCCCAGCTCCATACCGGGCCGCGTTGCCTTTCCATCGACCTCGAGGTCGGTGTGCAGGACGGGCGCATCCATCATTTCGGCGCCGTGCGCGGCGACACGCAGGCATCCCTTGTGTTCAGGAAGGGCGATCTGCAAGCCGCACTGGCGGACCTGGACCAGCTTGCCGACACGGTTGCTTTTCTGCTGGGCCACAACCTGATCGATTTCGATTTGCCGCACTTGGCTGCGGCACAGCCGGCCCTGCGTTTGCTCAAACTCCCCGCAGTGGACACGCTGCGCCTGAATCCGCTGGCTTTTCCGCGCAATCCTTATCATCGCCTGGTCAAGCATTACCATGACGGCCGCTTGCAGCGGGGCAGCCTGAACGATCCGGAACTGGATGCCCGCCTGGCCTTGCAGGTATTTGCCGACCAATTGCAGTCCATGCGCGCGATGCAGGAGGACACGCCGGAGCTGCTGCTGGCCTGGCATTGGCTGACCACCCACGGCGATGGCCAATCCGGACTGAACACCTTTTTCATGAGTGTGCGCCGGCAACCGCGCCCGAGCGAGGCGCAAGCCCATGCCGCCATCTTGCAGCGCCTGGCCGGCCAGTCTTGCCTGACGCAGGGGCGCGCCATTCTGGCAGAAGCGCATACGCTGTCATGGGCGCTGGCGTATGCCCTTTCCTGGCTGGCTGTCGCGGGCGGCAATTCGGTGATGCCGCCCTGGGTGCGTCATCAATGTCCGCTTGCGGGCGAGCTGGTAAAGCGCCTGCGCGACAGGGCTTGCGGCGATCCGCAATGCGGCTGGTGCGCCGAGCGGCACGATGCGCGCAAGGAATTGATGCGCTGGTTCGGTTTTTCCGCATTCCGTCCGGAACCGGCCGGCGCCGATGGCCAGCCCTTGCAGCAAGCTATCGTGGAGGCGGCGATGCAAGGGCGCCATGTGCTCGGCATTTTACCGACCGGCACCGGAAAATCCCTGTGCTATCAAATTCCCGCACTCTCCCGTTACGACAAGACCGGCGCGTTGGCGGTGGTGCTGTCGCCGCTGGTGGCGCTGATGGCCGACCAGGTTGCGGGGCTGGAGGCGCGCGGTATTTCCTGTTGTGCGGCGATCAACGGTATGTTGTCGATGCCGGAGCGGGCCGACGTGCTGGACCGGGTACGCCTTGGGGATATCGGCATACTGATCATCTCGCCCGAACAGTTGCGCAACCGGGCCGTGCGCAAGGCGCTGGCCCAGCGCGAGATCGGTTCCTGGGTGCTCGACGAAGCGCATTGCATCTCTAAATGGGGGCATGATTTCCGGCCGGATTACCGCTATGTCGGCCGCTTCATCCGTGAACACGCCAGCGCCGCCGGCGTCGCAATCGCGCCGGTGCTGTGCCTGACCGCGACCGCCAAGCCCGACGTCGTCGCAGATATGCTCGAATATTTCCGCGCCGACGTCAAAATAGAGTTGGATTTGTTCGACGGTGGCGCCAATCGAACCAATCTGGCGTTTTCGGTGTTGCCGACCACGTCGATGGAAAAATTTTCCCACATCCATCAATTGCTGCAAGCCGAGCTGGGGCCGGCGATGCCGGGCGGCGCCATCGTGTATTGCGCCACGCGCAAGCAAACCGAAGAAGTGTCCGCCTTCCTGCGTGATAAGGGCATGGCCGCCGGCTACTTCCATGGCAGTCTGGCGCCGGAAACCAAAAAAAACACGCAACGCCGTTTCATCGAGGGAGAACTCCAGGTGATCGCCGCCACGAATGCCTTCGGCATGGGGATCGACAAGCCTGACGTACGCTTGGTCATACACGCAGATATTCCTGGCTCGCTGGAAAATTACCTGCAGGAGGCGGGCCGTGCCGGCCGCGATCGCGACGCCGCCCGTTGCGTGCTGTTGCACACGGCGGAGGACGTGGAGCGCCAGTTCAGCATGTCGGCGCGCTCGCGCCTGACGCAGCGGGAAATTCAGGCCGTGTTTAAATCGCTGAAGAATCTTGACCGTAAAAAGCGCCTTGGCGGAGAGGTGGTGGCCACCGCCGGCGAGATCCTGGCCGAGGAAAACGATGGCGCCTTTGAACGCGATCCCGCCACTGACGACACGCGCGTGCGCACCGCCATTTCCTGGCTCGAAGAGGCACGGCTGCTGACGCGCGAAGAAAACCAGGTGCAGGTGTTTCCCTCGTCTCTGAAAATCGCCAACCTGGCGGAAGCTGAGGCGAAACTGGCCCGCAGCGCGCTGTTTGCCGAGCGCCGCCAGCAGTTGCTGGCACTGGTCGGCGCCTTGCTGGCGGCGGACGCCGACGAGGGGATCTCGACCGATGAGTTGATGGGAGTGTCGGGTTTATCGGCGGAGAAAGTGCGTGCCGCACTGTACGATCTGGAGAAAATGGGCATCGCCAGCAATGACACGGCATTGACCGCCTTTGTCCATGTCGGCGGCGACCGTTCGACGCAAGTCCGGCTGGAACAGGCATTGGTCCTGGAGCTGGCGTTGATCGACGCCTTGCGCCAGGCGGCGCCCGACTTGGGCAAGGGCGGCACGTCGCTGCTGCAGTTGCGCCATGCAAGCCAGGCGCTGAAAGATGCCGGCCATGCGCATGCCTTGCCGGACAAGCTGGCTCGCCTGGTTCAGAGCCTGGCGGCGGATGGGCGCGACGACGAGGAAGGCGTCGGCAGCCTGCGCCTGCGCCGGCTGGATGCCGAAAGCATCCAGCT
>DASYLQ010000047.1:0-1506 GCA_036009485.1 Janthinobacterium sp. | reverse complement strand
TTTCGCGCGGCGACACCACCGTGGTCGACGCCTACCTGTCGCCCATCCTGCGGCGTTATGTCGACCAGGTCGCGGCCGACATGCCGGGCGTAAACCTGCAATTCATGCAATCGAACGGCGGCCTGACCGACGCCCGCGCTTTCCGCGGCAAGGACAGCATCCTGAGCGGACCGGCCGGCGGCATCGTCGGCATGGTGCGCGCCAGCCAGCTGGCCGGCTTCGGCCGGGTGATCGGCTTCGACATGGGCGGCACGTCGACCGACGTCTCGCATTTTTCCGGCGAGTTCGAGCGCGTGTTCGAAACCCAGGTCGCCGGCGTACGCATGCGCGCGCCGATGATGGGCATCCACACCGTGGCGGCGGGCGGCGGGTCGATCCTGCATTTCGACGGCAGCCGCCTGCGCGTCGGCCCCGACAGCGCCGGCGCCAATCCGGGCCCGGCCAGCTACCGCCGCGGCGGCCCGCTGGCGGTCACCGACTGCAACGTCATGCTGGGCAAACTCCAGCCCGATTTTTTCCCGAAATTGTTCGGCCCCGACGCCAGCCTGAGCCTGGATGTCGAGGCCGTGCGCGCCAGGTTCGCCGCCTTGGCCGGCGAGATCGCCGCGGCCACCGGCAAGGCGGTCTTGCCGGAAGAGGTGGCGCAGGGCTTCATCGACATCGCGGTCGGGAACATGGCCAACGCCATCAAGCAGATCTCGGTGCAGCGCGGCCATGACGTGACCGAATACACGCTGACCAGTTTCGGCGGCGCCGGCGGCCAGCACGCCTGCCTGGTGGCCGACGCGCTGGGCATGAAGACGGTATTCATCCACACGCTGGCCGGCGTCATGTCGGCCTATGGCATGGGCCTGGCCGACCAGAGCGCGATGCGCGAGGCGGCGCTCGAAACGCGGCTGGACGATGCGAGCGCAGACCTGGCGCAGCGCTTGCAAGCCCTGGGCGAACAGGCCCGCGCCGACCTGCTGGCGCAGGGCGTGGCGCAAGAACGCATCGAGCTGGTGCACCGCGTCCACCTGCGTTACGAAGGCACCGATTCGGCCTTGATCGTCCTGTTCGGCAGCCAGGCCGGCATGCGCGCGCAATTCGAGGCGGCCTACAAAAAACGCTTTTCCTTCCTGATGCCGTCCAAGGCGCTGATCGTCGAAGCCGTGTCGGTGGAGGCGATCGGCAAGTCCGACGCGCCGGCCGCCGCCGCCGCCGCCGAAAATGCGCCGCGCCTGGAGACGCCGGCCCCGCTGGTATCATTCCCTATGTATGGCGGCGGCGCCTGGCGCGATACAGGTTTGTATCCGCGCGCATCGCTGCGGCCGGGCGACATCGTCAAGGGACCGGCCATCGTCGCCGAAGACAATGCCACCACCATCGTCGAAGCGGGCTGGCAAGCCGAAGTCACGCCGCAGGATCACCTGGTGCTGACGCGGGTGGAAGCCTTGCCCGAGCGGCGCGCCATCGGTACCAGCGCCGACCCGGTGATGCTGGAAATCTTCAACAACCTGTTCATGT